>JAXDKX010000001.1:0-4333 GCA_034666905.1 Chloroflexota bacterium
GGTGGCGCCTGCCCATTCGGCGCCTCCGGTCGGAGGGAGGGAGGAAGGAACCGTTGCGGTTCGTCCAAGGGATACGCTACGGCGCCCGTATTCAGGGTCGAGTCGGCAACCGGTTAAGAAAGCGACATTCCGGGGCCGGCTGGTTGGCTGGCCGGCGGCCCGCGGCGACCGGCGGGTACCGGCCTTGGGCCGTGCGGAGGCCCGCCCGCGACGCCGTGCGACAATCGGCCGATGTCCGACCTTCACGTTCGAAGCCGGATTCAGCGGTCGGCCTTTCGTCCCTTCCTTGCATGCGTCGTCCTGGTTGCAGCCGGCTGCGGCTCGAATCCATCGTCCGCATCGCCCGCCCAGAGCGCTCCGCCCTCGACCGCGCCATCGAGCGCCGTCGCAACGCCCCAGGTCTCCGGCATCGCCTCCCCTTCCCCGATCGCCTCTCCCGATGCGGCGGCCGTCTACGACGCCATCGAGGGGCAGGTCGTCGAGATCCGCGGGTTGCCGGCGACCCACGCGGTCGAGCGCCAGTCGATCGACGAAACGCAGCTGCGTGCGATGTTGACCGAGGAATTCGACCGGCAGTCGCCGCCCGACTACGTGGCGGCCAACGAGCAGCTGCTCAAGGCACTGAACCTGATCCCCGCCGGTTCGAGCCTGCGCACCCTGACCCTCGACATGTTGAGCGGTGGGGTCGTCGGGTTCTACCGGAACGACCAGGGCAAGCTCTACGTGGTCTCGAAGACCGGGGCGCCCGGCGTGACGGAACGGATCACGTTCGCCCACGAGTACGACCATGCCCTCCAGGACCAGAACTTCCCGGTCTTCAAGGACCAGGAGGGGATCCTCGACCAGTCCGATCGGCTCCTTGCCCGGCAGGCGATCTATGAGGGCGACGCCACGCTGCTCATGACGTTGTGGGCAGCAGCCCGTTTCAGCCCGCAGGAGTTGCTCGAGTTACTCGCCGCCAGCGCGGATCCGGCCGCGCAGGCCGTCCTGAACCGGACGCCGCCGTTCCTGCGGGAGCTCCTCCTCTACCCGTACACGACCGGCCTTTCCTTCGTCCAGGCCGCGCAGCTCCGCGCGGGGTGGGACGGCGTCAACGGGCTCTATCGACGGATGCCCGAATCGACCGAGCAGATCCTCCACCCCGAGAAATACGCGTCGGACGAGGCTCCCATCGCCGTCAGGATGCCGGCCGATCTCGCCTCGCAGCTCGGAAGCGGTTGGTCCGTGCCGCTCGAGGACACGTTCGGTGAGCTCCAGCTCGGGCTCTGGTTGCGCGAAGCCGGCGTGGCGCCTGCCACCGCCACCGCGGCCGCGTCGGGCTGGGGCGGCGATCGCCTGGCGGTCGTGGAGGGTCCATCCGGCGCGTGGGGTGTCGTCATGCACACGACCTGGGACACGAGCCCCGACGCATTGGCCTTCGCCGATGCCGCCACGGTGGCTATCCACGGACTGGCGAACCCGGCGCGGATCTCGTCGCCAGCGGGCAAGGACGTCACGGTCCTGGTCGCCTCCGACCAGGTGGCCCTGCTCGCGCTCGACGTCATCTTCGGCGCGACCGGGGTCTGAGGCCGCCTCCCTGCTGCGACCCTACATCGACTCGGGCGCGGAGATTCCCAGGAGCCGCAGGGCCTTGGCTAGCGTGATCCGCGCGGCATCGGCGAGGGCGAGGCGCGTGGCCGATCGAGCGGGCTCCTCCGCGTCGACCACCCGCGCGTCGCGATAGAACGCATGAAAGGTCGTCGCGAGCTCCGTCGCGTAGGCGGTGATGCCCTGGGTCTCCTCGGCTGCGACGGCGTCCTCGACGACCTCCGGGAACTTCGCGACGGCGCGCGACAGGGCGGCCTCCGGCGCACCAGCCAGCGACCCATCCACGCCCGGGGCCGGGGTCAGCCCGGCATCGGCCGCCTTGCGCATGATCGAGGCGATCCGGGCGTGGGCGTACTGGACGTAGTAGACGGGGTTCTCGTTCGACTGCTTCTTGGCAAGCTCGATGTCGAAGTCGATGCCGGTATTGACCGATCGCGAGGCGAAGAACCAGCGCGCCGAGTCGACACCGATCTCGGCCAGGAGCTCGTCGAGCGTGATGAAGTCGCCGGCGCGCTTCGACATGGAGACCTCGACGCCGTCGCGCACGAAACGAACCCACGAGTAGAGGAGCATCTGGACGGCCTCGGCGTCGTAGCCCATGGCCTGGGCTGCATTCCGAACCCGGGCGACCGTGCCGTGATGATCGGCGCCCCAGACGTAGATCAGGTGGTCGAAGCCGCGGCTGAACTTCTCCGTGACGTACCCGATGTCGGCGGCGAAATAGGTCGGCTCCCCGTTGGATCGGATAATTACCCGATCCTTGTCGTCCCCGAAGTCGGTCGAGCGGAACCAGATAGCACCATCCTGCTCATAGACCTGACCGCGTTCGCGCAATCGCTCCACCGCGCGATCGACCCAGCCTTCGTCGTGCAAACGGGCTTCACTGGTCCAGACATCGAACCGCACGCCCAGGCTGGCCAGGCTCTGCTCGATGCCCTCGCGAACCACGCCAGCGGCCCAATGGCCGACGATGCCATCCGTGTCGGCATCGGCCGCGGTCGCGGCGGCCCAGAGATCGCCCGGGAGCGCCAAGGCGAGATCTGCCACGTAGTCGCCCTTGTAGCCGTCCTCGGGGAGGGGATCGCCGCGTCGAATCGCCGCGACGGACGCGCCGAGATTTCGGATCTGCCCGCCCGAATCGTTGAAGTAGTACTCGCGCGTCACGCCCTGCCCGCCCGCTTCGAGGACCCGGCACAGCAGGTCTCCGACGAACGCGCCCCGGGCGTTCCCGATGTGGAGCGGCCCGGTCGGATTCGCCGAAACGAACTCGACATTCACCGAACGGCGTCCCAGCGGGGCGACCCGGCCCCATTCCTCGGGCTGCGCCAGGATCTCAGCGATCGTCGCCTCGAGCGCGCGATCGGCCAGCGCGAGATTCAGGTATCCAGGGGCCGCAACCGAGACCGAAGCGATCGGGGTGGACGTCGGATCCTCGGCCACCTCGCGCGACAGCTCACCGGCCAGTGCCTCGGCGATGGCGAGCGGGGCCATCCGGTAGGGCCGGGCCAGCTTCATCGCCAGCGTCGTGGCGAAGTCCCCGTGGGAGGCATCGGCCGGCCGCTCGACTTCGACGGCCGGGCGCGCCGCCTCGTCCGGAAGCGCGGGCAACGCACCGGCCGAGATCGCCCGCGCCCAGGCGCGTTCGACCGCGGAGCGCACCTCGGATCGAATCGGCTTCGGGATCACCTCGGGCTGAGCCTCCAGGTCGCCATCTCGGATGTGGGGACATCCATCGTACCGGGGTAGCGAACGCGCGCCGCTTCGCTGGTCGCGATCAGCTATCGGTACCAGTCAGGGGTGACCGATTCGTTGCTCGATCGCACCGAGTTTCGACCTCCTGTGCTGCTCTTTGATCGGGTCTGGTGAGGTCCGGGTGATCCGTGGGTACTCGACGGGTACCAGTACCCCTGCGATGATCGCGACCGATTGATCGGTGAGCGCTCGACGTTCGGGTTAGCACAGACCAATCGGACTGATCATCCAGGCGTTTCGCCTCTCACCTTGGGGACAAATCAAATGCAGACTTCATTCACGAGGAAGCGATCGCGACTCGCGCGTCGGCTCTCCTGGCTCGTCGTCGCCGCCATCACCACGGCCGCTCTCATCGGACCTACAGCATCGTCCGCGCTGGCGCTGTCCGCTGCTGTCTACACGAGCAACGCTGATGGTTCGATCGTCAACGAGAACATCTACGCCGCGAAGACCGACGTCTATCTGACCGGCGGACCGTGCCCCGAGGGCGGAGATCTGCCTGACGGCGACTACTACTACGAGGTGGTTCAGCCGGCGGGCGGTGGTGGCCTGCTGTCGACGGACGCAATCTCGTTGCGCAAGTTTCACATCGCCAGTGGCTTCATCACGAGCGCCAGCGGCCATCTGACGAATGCCTTGAGTTGCAATGCCTCCGCTCTGACCGTTCAGCTGATGCCTTTCGCCGACTCCAGCAACGGCGAGTACAAGCTCCAGGTCGCAACGGCCGCGTCTGTCGAAGCCTGCAAGGACTTCGACGCAAGCATCGCCTTCCCGATCTGCCAGCAGGCTGAACAGAAGTCCGACAACTTCAAGGTCGGCGAGGCTGCTCCGACACCGACCCCCACGCCAACCCCGACACCCACGCCTGACGGGTCGCCGACCCCCACGCCAACACCGACCCCGACCCCGACCCCGACCCCCACGCCGACGCCAACGCCGACCCCCACGCCTGAGGGCTCGCCTACCCCGACCCCGACACCGACCCCCACGCCTG
>JAXDKX010000002.1:0-4237 GCA_034666905.1 Chloroflexota bacterium
CCGATCCGCCGGGCAACTCCGTCTCCATCGTCCCTCTCCTCAGTCCTGCGTCAGTGCCCCGTCCAGATCGGCGGGCGCTTCTCGACGAATGCGGCCATCCCCTCGGTCTGGTCGTTGGTATCGAAGAGCCGGTAGAACGCCTCGCGCTCCCGAGCGAGGCCCTCGCCGAGACGGCGCTCGTCGGCCTCTCGGACCGCGGCCGTCGCCGCCCTGACCGCGAGCGGTGGCAAGGCCGCGATCCGGCCGGCGAGCTCGAGCGCGGCGTCGACGGTCGCCTCGGCCGGCACGACCGCCGTTACCAGCCCCAGCGCTTCTGCCTCGATCGCGCCGACGGATCGGCCGGTCAGGACCAGCTCCATCGCCCTGGCCTTGCCGATCGCCCGGGTGAGCCGCTGGGTCCCGCCGGCTCCGGGCATCACCCCGAGCCGGATCTCGGGCTGGCCGAAGGTCGCGTCCTCGGCCGCCACGATCATGTCGCAGGTCATCGCCAGCTCACAGCCGCCGCCGAGGGCCACGCCGCGGACCGCGGCGATGAGCGGGAGCCCGACCGCCGCGAGCCGGTCCCACGCCCGAAATCGACCGTCGTCCCGGAGCGACGTCGACGTCTGTGCGGCAAGTTCGCGGATGTCCGCGCCGGCCGCGAACGCGCGGGTTCCGGCACCAGTGATCACGACGGCGCGAGCGGTAGGGTTGGCATCGAGCGCGTCCAGCTGGGCCGCGAGCTCGTCGAGCAGGTCGAAGCTGAGGGCGTTAAGCGCTTCGGGCCGATCGAGGACGACGAGCGCTACCCCCTCCAGGCGGGTCGCCGGAGCCGCAGAGGCCGGAGCCGGGGCCGGAAATTCGACGCGCACGAGATCGCGCGAGCGCGCCGGAGACGAGCCGGCCGTTTGGTCGCGCTGCGTTGGGGCATTGGTCACGTGCGGTCCTCGACTGCGCTGCCGACAGTATCCACGGGTTGGGAAGCCGCGGCGACCAGTTCCGGAGCGTCTTCCACGATCAGCAACGTGGCCAGGCCGGGAGCGATCTCGCGCAGATTCCGGCCAGCGGCGCGCATGGCATCGGATCCGAGGCCGGCGTCCAGGGCGGCTCGATCGTCGAAGCGCATCGAGGTGATGAGCAGCAGGTCGGTCTCGCCGCCCAGCGCCTGTACGACGCGTTCGACTCGGGTCTCACGCAGGCCGGGCGTCGCGCCGACGAGCGGCAGGTGCTCGGCCGCGTATCGGCGCTCGAACGTGGCCTCGGCGTCCGGCCCGCCGGACGGTCGCCGATACAGGGCGAGGAGCGTGGTCATGGGACACCTCCATCTAGGCCGGGCCCGGGCTGGGCTGGTTGCCCGGTGCCGAGCCTACCGCTCCGGCTTGCCTTCGACCTCGGCCGTTGCGGCCCGCTCGATCCGCAGATAGTGGCGGCGGTAATAGAGGAGCGGCATCGGATGCTGCGGATCGTTGGCCATGCTGTCGACCCGCCCGATGAACAGGTCGTGATCGCCGGCCGAGAAGGTCTCGACGACCGCGCACTCGAGCGCGGCGATGGCGCCATCGATCAGGGGAAGGCCGCTGATACCTGGATGCCACGGCGCACCACAGAAGGCTTCGCGACCAGGCTCCACCGGGGCGCCGGCGAAGCAGTCGGAGAGCGCCTGCTGTCCTTCCGACAGGACGTTCACCGCGAAGCGGCGGGCCGCGCGAACCACCGGTGTCAGGAAGCGGCGCCGGTCCAGCGCGACCATGACCAGCGGGGGGTCGAGCGAGACGGAGCTCAGCGCGTTGACCGTGATCCCGAAGGGCCGTTCGCCGTCGAGCGCCGTGACCACGGTCACGCCAGTCACGAAGTGCCCCATGACCCTGCGGAACGCCTCGGAGTCGATCTCGGTCACGGCCTTCACCAGCGGGAGTGTAGGCGCGATCCTCCATTGGCCCTCGGGCGCTGGCCGTCGGGCCGCCGGTCCGGGGGCTCCCGTCGCCATACAATCACGCGATGACCGAGGACGCTCGCACCGGTACCCGCGTCGAACGCGATTCGATGGGCGAAATGGCGGTCCCGGCCGACGCGCTCTACGGGGCATCAACGCAGCGGGCGGTCCTCAACTTCCCGATCTCGGGTCAGGGATTGCCGCCCGAATTCCTTCGGGCCCTTGCGCTGATCAAGCAGGCGGCCGCAGAAACGAATGGGGCGCTCGGACTGGTCGACGCTGACGTGGCCGGGGCCATCGCCGCGGCCGCCGGCGAGGTGGCAGCCGGGGCGCACGGCAACCAGTTCCCGGTCGATATCTACCAGACGGGCTCCGGCACCTCGACGAACACGAACATGAACGAGGTCCTGGCGAATCTCGCCACGGTGCGCCTCGGCGGGCGGCCGGTCCACCCGAACGACGACGTCAATCGCTGCCAGAGCTCGAACGACACGATCCCGACGGCGTTGCAGCTGTCGGCCGCGGTGGCCATCGAGGAACGCCTCCTGCCGGCGCTCGAGCGACTGCACACCGCGCTGGTGGCCAGGGAACAGGAGCTCTGGCCGGTCGTCAAGACCGGCCGGACGCATCTCCAGGACGCGACGCCCATCCGTGTCGGCCAGGAGTTCCGGGGCTATGCCGGGCAGGTCGAGGAGTCGCTTCGGCGGGCGCGGGCGGCACAGGCCGAGCTGCTCGACGTGCCGCTGGGTGGGACGGCCGTCGGGACCGGGATCAACGCTCATCCCCAGTTCGCGTTCCGGGCCTGCGCTCGGCTCTCGAGCCTGACCGGACTGCCGGTTCGCGAGACCGACAACCACTTCCACGCCCAGGCGACGCTCGACGCCGCCATCGCCGCCCATGGCGGGATCCGGACGATCGCCCTCAGCCTCTGGAAGATCGCCTCGGACGTCCGGCTGATGGGGATGGGGCCGCGCGCCGGCATTGCCGAGCTCGCCCTTCCGGAGACCCAGCCCGGCTCCAGCATCATGCCCGGCAAGGTGAACCCGGTCATCGTCGAGAGCCTGACGATGGTCGTGGCCCGGGTGGTCGGCAACGATGCGACGATCGGGTTCGCACAGACTGGCTCGCTGCTCGAGCTCAACGTGATGCTGCCGGTGAGCGCGGCAGCCCTGCTCGAGTCGATCTCGCTGCTGGCCGCCGCAGCGGAGAACTTCAGCGCGCGCTGCATCGAGGGCCTGACGGCAACGCAACGGGGGCCGCAGCTGGTGGAGCAGGGCCTGATGCTTGCAACGGCCCTGGCTCCGGTGATCGGCTACGACGAGGCGACCAGGCTGGCGAAGGCGGCCCTCGCCTCGGGGCGCACGATCCGCGAGCTGGCCCTCGAACGCGGCATGGACCCGGCCGAGCTGGACCGTCTGCTCGACCCTGCCGCGATGACCGAACCGGGCATGGGCAGCGAGGGCGCTGGCGGCGGCTGACGACCGCTACAATCCCGGCCAATGGCCAGCACACCCGCCTGGGATCGCGCCGCCGCCCTGACCGTCCGCCCGGACGGCCGCCGACGTCCACAGGTTGCCGCGCTGCCCGATCTCCTGCCGAGCGTCGCTGAGCTCTTCGATTTCATGCGCGACGCGGAGCTTCGCTTCGCGACCCTGCGCCTCAGGATCGAGGAGCGGGCCCACACCACGTACGGCGAGGAACTGACCACCACCGATGTGGCGCTCCGGCATCCGGGCGATGCGAAGGTGACGACGACCCGCGGGGGCCACGGCGCGAAGGCCGACTACGAGATCTGGATCTCGGACGGAGACCTCGTCCGGACGTACGCCGCAGCGCACAAGCTCGGGACCCAGCGGCCGATCAGGAATCGCCCACGCGGCCTCCATGACCCGGACCTTCCCGGCACGTCGCAGGTCTACGAGCCGGTCACGGCCCTGCAGATGGAGACGCTGCCGGAGACGTTCATCCATCCTGCGGGGTTCTGCCAGAACGTCCTCGCCACGGGGCGCTGCACGGTCATCGGCGCGCAGGTCGTCAGCGGTCGCGAGGCGATCCTCCTCCAGTGCGACCACCCGCGCACCACCGAGACGGCCGGCGACCGGCCTGATTACGAGATCATCATTGCGGCGGACCGCGAGACCGGGATGATCCTGAGCCTGACCGAATCGATGGGCGGGATCGTCACCCGCCACGCCGTCGTGGTCGAGATCGCGCCGGACGCGCCACTCCTGCCGAGTGCGCTCCAGTTCGTCTTTCCCACCGGGACGACGATGCTCTACTGACCGGGGCTTCCGAGCCCGCGGTCTCGCGCGTATAGTCCGCCCA
>JAXDKX010000003.1:0-3157 GCA_034666905.1 Chloroflexota bacterium
AGCTCGGCGCCGCCCCCGGCGAGCCCGGCCGCATCCGGACCTTCCAGGGCATCGGCTACCTGCTCGACGTCGACACGAGCCGCCACCAGCCCGAGCCCGAGCCCGAGCCGGTCCGCGACGAAGCGGCGGCCATGATCGGCTAGTTCCGGCCGCCGCCTCGACGCGGTGGCTCGTCATCCGAATTCAGGCGGCGATCGCTGCACGATCGCCGGCGCAGCTCGAACCAACGACCGCGGGTCCACGATCCGCGGTCGTTCCATGTCCGCGGGTCCGGCCACGAGCTCCGGCTCGCCAGCCCGGGCTCGCTCGCTCCGGCCGAAGATCCTTGGCAGCTAATTCCCGTCCCTTGAGCGTTACGGAGCAGTTGAAGCTCCGGCGGCCATCCAGTGCGTCGTCTCAGGCCAAATTTGCCGCCTAATGTCTCGCCATGTGGCGATAGCACCCCGAATCGGGTGCACGAGTTCGTGGGCCGTCAGTTAACGCTGACCGGACGAGCATTAGCCTGCAAGAGGAGGCGATTCGGGTAGTCCAGGGGCTTACTCGCTCCGGGACCCGTCCTCAGCCGCGGCCCCGATCCAGACCTTCCCGTCAGTGAAGTGCTCGGCCTTCCAGATCGGGGCGCGGAGCTTCGTCTGGTCGATGGCATAGCGCGCGGCCTCGAAGGCGGCGTCGCGATGCGGGGCACAGGCGATGACGGCCACGGATGGATCCCCGAGCGGGACCTCGCCGATCCGATGGACGATGGCGAGCCGCTCGACCCCGAACCGCTCGGCGATCTCGGACGCGATGGCCTCCAGGATCCGGAGCGTCATCACCGGGTGGGCCTCGTACTCAAGGGAGCTCACGGAGCGGCCGACGGGCAGGGCAGCGGCGGCCTCCTGACCCGGCGCCGGCGTACCCGGCGAGGACCGGGTGATCCCGAGGAACCCGACAACCGCGCCGTCGGCCGGGACTGAGAGCCGGTCGGCCAGCTCCCCGAGGATCGATTTCGTGAAGGGCTCCTCTCGGAGCTCGAGGATCGGCATCGCCCCGGTCGATGCTGAACCGCCGCTGACAGGCGGAATCATCGCGACCTCGTCGCCATCCTCGAGCGGCGTCGTTGCCGGCGCGTAGGCGGCGTTTCGGGCGAACCGGACCGATGGCCGACCCGGCGCGAGCAGCGGGTGCTTCGCGACGATCGCCTCCCATGCAGCTTCGATCGTCGCGCCGGCCGGGAGCTCGAGGGCCTCCTCGCGAGTCCCTGCCAGCTCGCGCTGCATCGCGAACAGCCGGACTCGGACGCGGATCGGCGCTGCGGCGGGCTCCGCCGCGGCGCCGGGTTTGCGATCCGTCACGGCCGCCAGGTCGCGACCAGCAAGCCGTCGCCGACCGGCAGGATCGTCCCGACGAACCGCGGGTCGCGAAGAATCTCGCGGCAGAAGGCGCGAAGCGCGTCGGTCCCGTCGCCCGGTCGGGGCGGCTTCGCGCCCGACGTTCGGCCGCTCCAGAGGACGTTATCGGCCACGAGCAGCGCACCGGGTGCCAGGCGGGGCCGGAGTGCCTCCGCGTAGGCCGGGTATTCGTCCTTCAGGGCGTCGACGAAGGCGAGGTCGAACGGCCCGGCGAGCTCGGGGATGCCGGCCGCGAAGGCCTCGAGGGCCGGCGCGTTGACGACCTCGATCCTGGCGTCGTCGATGCCGGCCTGGCGCCAGAACCCGCGAGCGCGATCCGTCCGGGCACGGTCCGGGTCGATCGTGACGATCTGCCCACGCGCCGGCTGGGCCAACCCCATCCAGAGCGTCGAGTACCCGATCGCCGTGCCCACCTCGACGATTCGGCCTCGGGTCGCGGCGAGGGTCGCGAGCACCCGCCCGCTGGCACGGTCGAGGATCGGAATGCCCTCCGGCTCGGCCGCGGCCTCCATCGCGACGAGCACCGCATTCGGCTCCGGGGCGGTCGCCTCGATCCAGTCGAGATCGGTCTCATCTGGCATCCAGGAGCGGTCGCTCTTCATCGCTGACCCTTTCTTTAGCGGAGCATCGCGTTCAAACGAGCAGGCCGGCCCCGAAGTAGAGGCCGGCGGCCAGGATCGTCCCGGCGGCGATCGTGCCGACGTTGATGTACAGCAGGCCTGTGGCCGATTCCATCGATCGGGAGCGTGCCGTCTGGAGCGCGGCCCAGCTCACGACGAGGGGAAACACCAGCCCGACGATCAGTCGGAGCCAAACGAACAGAGCCCACGTACCGACGAGGGCGCCGAAGCCCGGCACGCCGGCGGGACCCGCGCCGAAGGCGGTCCAGACCACGAAGAGAACGATCTGAGCGCCGACGACGAGTCCAAGCACGCCCGCAAATCGGACGAGTGGCGCCTCCGGCAGCTTCGGCGTCACGAGGTACCAGTGTCCGAGCACCATCGAGGCCCAGACACCCCCGAGCGCGGCGGCCAGCGACGCGAGCTCGACGCTCAAGAGGAGCGCGCCGACCGGGCCGCCGCCCCAGGAAAGCCCGCCGAGGACGAGGACAGCCACGCCGGATGCGAGCCCGGCCATCGCGAGCGCGGGCGCTCGGCGACCACGGAGGATCGCCACCGCGTACGCGGCCGCGAGGCCGCAGAAGAGCCACAGGGCGAGCCGTCGCGGGACATCCCAGGCCGGGTCGATGGCAACGGTCGAGCCCGTCGCCGCGAGCGGCAGCGCGCCATCGGAGAGGATCGCCAGGAGCCCGAGGAGCACAGCGCAGACTGCGGTGAAGGCCAGGTAGCCGCGCGTCGCATCCGTTCGAAGGCGGCCCAGCGCCACCGCGCCAAACGACCCGACGGCGAGGCCCGTCAGGACCGTCCAGTTGATGAAGGCGAGGTTCTCGGCGATGCGCTCGGCGGGCACCGATCGAGTGTAGCGAGCACCAAAGAGCCGGCCATCCGCGGACAGGTCCGCTAAGAAGGCCGGCCCTTGGGCAGCGTCAGTTCAGCGGTACCTATACGGGAGGTAGGTCCCGGAGTCGATGTATGCCCATGGATTCAAGCGATAAGAGCCGCTGGCCCAGGGGAAGCCCCGCCAGACCTCGAAGTGGACGTGGGTGCCTGACGCGCAGCCAGACATGCCAACCCTGCCGAGGTAGGTCGACTGGTCTGTGACGTACTCGCCCTTGTAGGCGATCACCCGACTGAGGTGGTAGTAAC
>JAXDKX010000004.1:0-8078 GCA_034666905.1 Chloroflexota bacterium
CGTCGTCGGCGGTCCCGAAGGCGAGGACGCCCGCCAGCGGCACGTCGATCGAGCCCAGGACCCCTGCGAGCTCTTCCCGGGCGTCATCGTCGGCGAACGCGACGAGCTCGAGCTGGAGCGAGGTCCCGACCGCCGCGACGTCCCGGGCCGCTCGCTGGATCTGGGCGCGCCAGTCGCCGCGGGTGCGGTCGGCGACGGCGCGGAGGTGGGCCGGACGCAGGGCACGCAACCGCGCCGCATCGCGCGAGCCGAGCGACCCGGACCAGCCGAGGCCAATCGGCGGAACCTGGCCGAGGTCGTCGTAACGAACCTTGACGCGCTCGCCGGAGTGACGAGGCCGAACTCCAGTCCGGCCGGGCTGCCCGTCCGCGCGCGTCATCCCGAGGTGGACCCCGATCTCAAGTTCCCTGCCGGCCGGGAGTGTGACCGGGTGCGCTCGGTCGAGCGGCGGCGAGTAGCTCTTGAATGAGGCGTCGGTCCAGGCCCGCTGGTCTTCGGTCTCCCAGACGTCGCCATCGAAGGCGAGCGACGCCCGCACGCCGTCCGAGGCGTCCCAGCGCATCGCTCGCATCGCCGTGGCAAACCGGTCGGCCGTCACGAAGACGGCGAAGTCGCCCTGAGTCTCCCCGGCGTCGCCGACGGCCTCGAACGGACGCCCGGCGACGGCCGCCGGGTGCAGCACGACGAGCCCCAGCCGCTGGGAGACGGTCTCGGCGGCGACGCGAGCTGTGAACGCGGCGTCCATGCGGCCGCTCCGGTCGCCGTCGAACCGGACGTGGCCATCGACCAGGAAGCGGTTGCCGCGGAAACGCACGTCGAACGCGATCGAAAACCGGTCAGCGTCGGCCGCGATTCGCACGCCGCTGATCCTGGGTTGGAGCGATCGCCAGTCCGCGTCACGTGCGGTCAGCAGGATGCCCCGCAGAACCTCCGTGCGGTCGAGCGAGATCCAGCGGAGCCCGCCGCCATCCCAGATGGCCTCGGCCGGGCCGACCCGCAAGCGGCGCGGTCGACCGCCGGGCGGCATTACGCCTTGCTCGGTGCTCGCGATGCCGGCGCGCCCGGGAGCCCGCTGTTGGACGAGTCGAGCGGGAGCGGCCAGGAGCCGCCTGGCGAGCGCACGACGTCGAGGACGTAGTCGACCTGGGCCGCGGCCGACACGGACGTCGGGAAGGCATGGTCGAACACGGCGCTGCCGACGGTGAACGCCCACGCGCCGGAGCGTTTGACCGCCCGGATGCGCTCGTCAGAGTCGACGCTCCCGGCCACGACAACCGGCCCTACCGACGCGGCCACCACGGCGTCCATCAGCTGCGGCACGTCGCCCGCGAACCGGTAGGCCAGCAGGTCCACGCCGTGGATCCCGCGCTGGGCGGTCAGGCGCCGTGCGCTCGCGGCGATTTCGTCGACAGAGCCTTCAAGGATGCTCGGATGGCCGACTACACGACCCGGGAACGGGAAGTACAGGACATTGGTCGGGGCGACGAGCGGCAGAACGGCCTCGGGGTGGACGCCGCCCATCAGGAGGTCCACGCCGATCTCCAGGGCCGCCTCGGCCGAACGCACCTCCGAGTCGCGGTCGAGGCTCACGACCTCCAGCGCCACCTTCCGATCGTCGGCGTGAATCGCGTCCGCCAGTGTCCGGAGCTGCTCGTATGGCAGGCCGACATCCTTGAACCCGACCCAGCGGAGTCCCGATCCCCGCACCTCGGCATACCGCTCGAGGGCGTCGCCGACGGTCACGTCGTCGCGTGTCAGCATGAAGATGAACTCGCTCATGGTCTGGGATCCGTCTGTCGTCGACTCAGCGAGCGCTGGTGCGCGAGCCGCGCGCGCCGGTGCCCTTGCGATAGACCTGGAACTTGAACGCGTCAGCAAGGAAATACTCGGTCGAGTTGATGATCGCCTCGCCGTTGAGGTCAAAGTCGGTCTGGTCGAGCCGCAGGAGCAGAACGCCCTCCTTGGTGGCCAGCGCGTCGGCGAGCTCCTTGTCGGCCTTCCAGGGCATGATCTCCGCGACCCCATCCCGGACCTGAACGCCGAGGCCGGCCATCGCCTCGTAGACGGACCGACGCCCGCGCACATAGCCGATGGCCGCCGTATCGGTCAGGCCACGGGCCTCGAGCAGGGATAGCGGGACGATGTCGGTGGTTCGCGCGACGATCCGCTCGTCGGCCGTCCTCGTCCGGCGCAGGATGAGCACCCGGTCGGATCCGGACAGGCCGAGCGCGCGCTCGACGTGCGGGTCGGGTGTCTCGATGTCAACCGACATCGCGGAGGTCCCGGCCACGAACCCAGCCGATTCGATCAGATCGGTGACCCCGAAGTTGACGCTGAGGTTGTTGTGGAGCTCGAGCGCCCGGCCGACGACGAAGGTGCCGGCCCCTTGACGGCGCGACAGCAGGCCCTCCTGCTCGAGGATCGAGACGGCATGGCGGACAGTCGCCTTGCTCACGCCGAGCTGCTGGGCGAGCATCGGCTCCGCCGGCAGTCGACCGTCGGGATAGGCGCCGGACGTGACCGCGTCCCGGATGTCCCTCGCGGCCCGTTCCGGAAGACTGAGCTGGGGAGCTACCGAGCGGAGCAAGACGTCACCTCTCTAAGCCGTGAACGCATCGAGGCGATCACGATTGACCAACACAAGGACCCAATCGAGGAGAGATGGCTTCGCCGGCGGCGTCCAGAAGCCATCCGCGGCGGGGTGAACCGGTCCGATCGGCGTCGTGTCGCCGGTCCGCGGGTCGATCCACGACGCCTCGAACGCCGCCGCCGGGTCGACCTTGACCGGCAGCAGCGTCCGCCACCAGAAGAACTTTCGGTCGCCACCCTCGAGGATTCCGTGCAGCGACTCCGGCTCCAGCCCGGACGGCACGTAGTAGACGCTCACGACCCCGGGGATGCCCGCCGCGAAGGACGAAGCCCGGCCGAGATCGATGGCGCGCGGCTCATCGATTCGCTCGAAACCCCACCACGGGAAACGCTCGAGGATGCGCTTGCCGATCCCTACCTGCGCCGAGCCGGGAAGGTGCATCACCTCCTCCCACGGACCGCCGCCCGCGTCCTCCATGTACTCGGAGTCGCCGCCCTTCGAGAAGGTCGTCCGGTTCCAGAACACCCACAGTCCCGCCGCCCCGTAACTGTATCCGGCACCCCCGTCGAGGATGCATGTCCAGAACTGGAAGCGCTGCTGGTCCTGCCAGCACGATCCGGCGATCCCCTCGTAGTTGACCTCGCCATTGACGAGCGGCATGACCGGTTCCTGCGCGATCCCTTGCTGGACGAGTTCCACAGTCGGCTCGAGCAGCTGGAACCCGAAGTGGCCGCACTGGAGCATGTCGAAATCGAGGACGGCATCGTCGAGCAGGACCGAGCGCGCGCTGCCGGACAGGTGGCGCCTCGGCGGCGGACTGTCATCGCCGTGGCCCTCGAGGGACTCAACGTTGCCGATGGCCGCGGGGTGCGCCGTGACGAGGTTGTGGAAGGGGTCGATGGCCCGCACGTAGTGCGACATCTCCGTCCATCCGGCGGCCTGCTCGGTCAGCGCGTCGGCATGGGCCTGCCCGCCGGCCCGCCCAACGTGGTAAATCGCCATCTGGATCTCGCCGGCGAGGCACCAGACCACGGGCAGCGCACCGTAGCGGCCGACCAGGTAGCGCCAGTGGCGACGTATCCGGTCGATCCCCATGAGGTTCATGTAGTAGCCCCACATCCCGACGATGCAGGGCATCAGGCCGCGCTCGACGTAGCCCGCGATCTTCAGGTCGACCGCCTCATAGAAGTCGGGGTTGATGCGCGTCCATCCGGGCTCCCACGGCCAGCCCGCTTCGTTCGATTGATGCGGATGCCAGCTCTCATCGGCCTCGAATCCGGACAGCGGGCCCGCCACCATGTGGACGACCGAGAAGCCCTTCGCGGCCCTGTCGTCCTGGAGCGTCGCGAAGCCATGTGGCCAATCGAGCCGTGAGGTGAACGCCTGCCACTGGGTGTCGGCGAGCCACAGGAACGGCGTGTCGTCGGCGTGCTTGAACCGGCGCCCGTCGTCGGTCACGCGAATCCGCCCGTGGCGGTACAACTCGTTCGACCCGTCGTAGGGACGGACGGTCAGCTCGGCGACCTGGCCGTGGAGGCCCGGGTCGGAGGCGTCCGAGCAGCGCGAGCGCAGCTCGTATCGGCCCTCGACCGGTCCGGCGAACCGGATCTTGAACCGGTCGTCGCCGGCCCAGAAGCCGGGCACGATCCAGGTCGCGCCGTCGGGTCCGGTGACATCGACGTCGAGCTCGACGTCGTTGAACGGATCGGCATGCGGCAGCTGTGCCTGGAAGCTGAGCTCTATCGGGATGTTGACCTTCGAGAACAGCATCGCTTCCCTCGCCTACGCCGTGATGCCGAGCAGGACCTTGGGTCGCGCCCGGTCGGCGTCGTTGACGCGAGCGAAGGCGGCGTCTGCGTCCTCCAGTGGGATCACGCCATCGATGACCGCCGATCCGTCGATGACGCCTGCGGCCAGGGCGGCGAGCGCTCGATCGAAGAGGCCCGGTCCGCCGGAGCTGTAGTTCAGGACGCCGTGGATCGTCGCGTCCTTGTGCAGGATCGATGCCACGTCGACGTGGTCGGCGGGAGCCGCCGGGACGCCGAGGAGCGCGAGCTGTCCACCGTTCCCGAGCGCCCGGATCCCGAGCGCGATCGCCGAGGCGCTGCCGGCAGCGTTCATGACCACGGGGAACCCCGCGGGCAGCGGGTCGTCGTCCGCGTGCTCGACGACGATGGTCTCGAATCCGGCCAGTGCGGCTTCCCGGCCGGGTCGGTGGACGGCGACGGTCACATCCGCCCCCTCCGAGCGCATGACCTGGGCCGCGATGAGGCCGATCGTGCCGGCGCCGATGACGAGTGCGCGACGGCCATGGACCGGCCCGACCCGATGAAGGCCGCCGAAGACGGTCGCCGCGGGCTCGGCGAGGACTGCGTCGCGCAGGTCCACGCCGTCGGGAATGCGGTGCAGGTTCCGGGTCGGGAGGCTGACCAGCTCGGCGGCGGCACCGTCGAGGTGACCGCGGCAGCCGATCTCCTGGCGGTCGGGGCACCAGGGGATTCGGCCGGTCGTGCACCACTCACAGTCGGGGCGCCCGCAGGAGACCTCGGGATCCGCCACCACCGGCGTGCCCCGGGGAAGGTTCGGGTCGTCGCTCGCCACCACGACGCCGCTCCACTCATGTCCGGGCTGGAGTGGGAAGCGGGCCACGCCCATCGCGAAGTACGGGTGGGTTCCGTCGCGCAGCTCGATGTCCGTGGCGCAGATCCCGATGTATCGCGGCGCCACGAGGGTCTCGCCACGGCCAGCGGTCGGCGCCGCGCGCGGCCCGACCTCCGCCACCCCAGGCCGGCGGAAGGTGAGCGCGCGGACGGTCTCGGTCGCCACGGTCATCGCTCGGTGACCCCATAACCGACCGATACGAACCGCTGCGCGGCCACGTACAGGATGATCGGCGGCAGCGCGACGAAGATCGCACCGGCCATCCAGAGTGGCAGGTTCTCGTTGGTCCCGAAGCGGCCGACGAACTGGTTCAGGCCCACCGAGACGGTCCGGATCTGCTCCTGCGATGCGATCAGGCTCGCCCACAGGAACTCGTTCCAGGCGAAGACGGCGATCAGCATCGCCGCGCTCATCAGGCCCGGGAGCGAGAGCGGGAAGACGATCCGCCACAGGACGCCGAATCGCGAGCAGCCGTCGACGCGCGCCGCGTCCTCGAGGTCGCGCGAGAACGCGGTCTTGAAATAGCCCCGGAGGATGAGGGTCGCGTACGGCACGGCCCAGACCGTGTAGCTGAGCGGCAGCGCCGCCCGCGTATTGACCAGCCCCGCGTCGTGGAGCAGCGTGTAGAACGGGACGAGCAGCACAACGGTCGGGATGGTCTGGGTGAACAGGACGAAGGCGAGGACGATGCCGTTGCCTGGGAACTCGAAGCGGGACAGTGCATAGCCGCCGAGCGCCGCGACGGTCACGCCGATCAGCACGGTGAATCCGACGACGATCATGCTGTTGACCATGTAGGCCGCGAGAGGGATTGCCTCCCAGATGTTGATGAATCGGTCGAGCTGGATCCCGCCGGGGATCCAGGCTGGATAGATCGCCAGCAGCTCCGACACTGGCCGGATGGCCGTGATGACCATCCAGTAGAGCGGCAGCAGGGCGTAACTCACGATCAGGATCGCCACGGCATAGGCTGCGAAGCGCCGTCCCGAGATCGGACTCCGCCGCCGTTCGGCAACGCCCCGTCGAGGGCTGATGCCCGCCGCGACGCTCATCGGACGCGCCATCTCAAAGGGCCACCAGCTGCCGCCGCGAGCGGCGCACATACCAAATCGCGAACGGCGTGCAGATGAGGAACAGGACCACGCCCAGGGCCGCGCCATACCCGATCTGGAGCCGTGCAAACCCGATCTGGTAGATGAATACGCCCCACACGTTGGTCGCCCCGAGCGGTCCGCCGCCGGTCAGGAGGAACGGTAGGTCGAGCCCGCCGAGGCGAAACAGCAGCTCCAAAAAGATGGTCACTTCGAGGACCGGGGCGATGAGCGGCAGGGTGATCGAGCGGAACGACCGCCAGCCCGTCGCCCCGTCGATCGCGGCGGCTTCGTGCAGCTCGACCGGGATCGAGGTCAGGGCGGCCGCCGACATCAGGAAGAAGAACGGGAAGCCCGACCAGACGCCGACCTGAATCATCGACCACAGCGGCAATGCGACGCCCAGGATCTTGGTTACCGTGTCGCCGAGGAAGTAGACGGGCTCGGCCACGCCGAGACTGGCCAGAACGCCATTGATCGGGCCGGAGCCCGAGTAGAGGTAGGTCCAGACGTAGGCGGAGACCACCGGCGGCGCGACGAACGGGGCCAGCAGCAGCCCGCCGATGATCGCCCGGCCGCGGAGCGGTCGGCCGCGCCGGTGGGTCGTCAGCAGGACCGCGACCATGACCCCGAGCACGGCCGAGCCAGCCACCGAGGCGACTGCCCACAGGACGGTCTGGCCTGCGATCGCCCACACCACCTTGGAGGTCGCGATCTTGAGGTAGTGGACCAGGCCGACGGCGGCGGCCTGGCCGGGCCGGAGAAGGCTTGCATCGGTGAGGCTCAGACGTACCGCATCGAGGATCGGCACGTACATGAAGAGCAGCAGGATGACGGCCACGGGGGTGACCAGCAACAGCGGCCATCCATGCCGCAGGATCGTCCGCCGGAACCCGGGTCGGTCCAGGCTCGATCCAACCTCCACCGAGCTCGCAGCACGCACTCAGAGATTCTTCGCCAGGATGTCGGTAATGGCCTTGTGGCCGTCGGACAGGATCGTGGCGATGTCGTCCGAGGAGCCCCATACTCGGTTCGCCATCACGTTGAGCGGGCCGTCCGGGAACACCCGCATCTCGTTCCAGGCGACGATCGGCATGTCCGTCGGCTCGATGTTCTTGGCCTGCTCGTAGAAGGCCGCGTCGTAGGGCTCGGTGTCGAGCTTCTGGACGTCGGAGTCGGCCGAGATGGTCGAGGTCGCCTGGTTGAGGGCGTACGACATCTGCGCGTCTGTGCTCAACCACGCCAGGAACGCCGCGGCCTCCGGGATCGCCGGAGAGTTCTCGAAGATCGACCACTGGGCGCAGCTGCCGTGGGACCCTGAGACGCCGGACGCCCCGGCGGGCTGGAGTCCGGAGACCATCACGGGAACCACCTGCGGCGCGACGCCCTTCGCCTCGTTGATCATCGTCCCGCTGCCGTACACGGCGCCGGTAGTGCCGCTGTAGAACGACCCGTTCTGGTTGAACTTCTGGTCCACCTCGGATTGGGCGCTGAAGACCTTCTTGATCGTGAGGTCTCGCATCCACTTCGCCGCGTCGACCCACTTCGGGTCGAGCAGGTTCGAGGTCTTGTAGTCGGGCGACAGGAACGTGGTCCCGAAGGCGAGGCCGCCCTGGTGCAGGGCGTCGACTGGCTGGGCGAAGTGCGTCGTGGCGGTCTGGACGCCGTGCTTCTTGAGGACTTCGAGTCCCATCGACTCGAGCTCCTGGATGGTCTTCGGGACGCTTGCGAAGAGG
>JAXDKX010000005.1:0-5585 GCA_034666905.1 Chloroflexota bacterium
ATGGCGCGGCAGTGCCATCTCGACACCTGTCCGACTGGCATCGCCACCCAGCGCGAAGACCTGCGGGCGAAGTTCGCCGGCACGCCCGAGGCGGTCGTGCGGTATTTCACCGCGATCGCCGAGGACCTGCGTCGCGAGCTGTCACTGGCGGGCGCCCGATCCGTCGGCGAGATCGTCGGCGAGAGCCGCCGGCTCCTGCGTCCGGTGGCTTCCGCGCGGGCCGAGCTCGCGCCCGTGATCGGAGCCGGTCACTGGACGGCTGGCGCGGCCCGCCGCGCCGACCCCGCCAGTGCCGGCCGGGAGATCCGCCGGGCGCCGGCTTCCCCACTCGAGGCGGCCATCGCCGCGGCACTCCGCGGCCAGGGATCGGTCAGCGCCGCCGGGATCAGCCTGTCGACCGCGGATCGCTCGTTCGGGGCCAGCCTGACCGGCGCGCTCGAGCGCGGCGAGCTGGACGGACCGGTCCGGCTGGAGCTGCGCGGCTCGGCCGGTCAGTCGTTTGGGGCATTCGCCGGCCCTGGGGTCGAGCTCCGGCTCATTGGCCAGGCCAACGACTACGTGGCGAAGGGATTGTCAGGGGGACGGATCACGGTCGCCCCGGAGCCGGACCTGGGCACCACCCCGTCAACCGAAGCCATTGCCGGGAATACGGTGCTCTACGGCGCTACGGCCGGCCGGCTTCACCTGGTCGGCCGGGCAGGGATGCGCTTCGCGATCCGCAACAGCGGAGCCGAGGCCGTGGTCGAGGGCATCGGCCCGCACGGCTGCGAGTACATGACCGGTGGCACCGTGGTTGTCCTCGGACCAGTCGGCGCCAACTTCGGGGCCGGCATGACAGGTGGCCGGGCGTACCTGTACGACCCCAGCGGTCGCCACGCTGCCGCGCTCGACGAGCGCAGCGTCGTCGCGGTCCGTCTCGGAACGGCCCTGGCCGATCGGCCCGATGGTCAGACCCGCCTGATCGAGCTGGTTCGGCTCCTCGAGGCGCAGCGCGGAGCCGGCTCGGAGCTCGCCGACCGGCTGCTCCACGAGTCCGACCTGGCGGCAGCGTTCTGGCTGGTCGAACCGATCGGCGCGCCGGCTACGCCCGATGTCGCCCTTCCGCAACCGGACCGCAACCCGAGTGTTGCCGTATCGACGCCGACGCAGGACGTAGGGGTGTCTACGCTCGATCGATAGTGGCGACGCGTCACCCCGGGATGGGCGCGCTCTCCGCAATCCAGCTCGATCCCCGTTCGGAAGGTGCCCCACGATGCTTCACCCGTCCGATCCCGAGGCCCGTCCGACCGCCGTCCGCGACGGCCGCCAGGCGCCGGTCACCTGCGTTGCCTGTGGCTGTCGCCTGACGCGTGCCGGCGACGCCTTCGCGCATTTCGAGGGATTCGGGGGTCGCGACGCTCGCGGTTGCCGGATCGACTGCGCCGAAGCCATGCACGACGCTGCCGGCCGCCCGCTCGAGCTCGCCGTCTAGCCCAGTCGACACCTGTCGGCCGTTGCAGGCCCGGCTCCTCAGGCGGGCCGACCCTCCTCGGCCACGATCCGGTATCCCACCCCGCGTACGGCGACGACCTGCGGTCCGCCGGCCGCCTGGACCTTTGAGCGAAGGCGCGCGAGGTGAGGCTTCAACCAGAGCAGATCGGGATCCGGCTCGGCCGGCCAGCCCGATCGCGCGAGCTGCAGGTGCGGAACGATATCCCCGGCAGCCCGCACCAGGGCCTCCAGCAGCCGGAATTCCGTCGGCGTGAGCGACAGGGCAACGTCACCGACGCGAGCTTCGTGACGGCCGGGCTCGAGGACGAGATCGCCGGCCGTCAGCGGGCCGCCACCCACGTTCCCCGACGCGCTCGCGCGGTCCACGCGGCGCATCACGGCGCCGATCCGGGCGAGCAGCTCGCCCTTGCCGAACGGTTTGGTCAGGTAGTCGTCGGCCCCGATCCCGAGGGCGCGAACCTTGGCCGCTTCGCCGCTCTCCCCGGACACGACCAGGATCGGTGCCGATCCTACGGCGCGCATCTGGCCCGCGACGTTGAAACCGTCGGGACCGGGCATGGCCAGGTCGAGCAGCACGAGATCGGGGTGCTCCTCGCGGAAGCGCTTGACGGCCGTGAGGCCGTCGTACGCCGTGATGACCTGGTGCCCTTCCGTGCCCACCAGCGCGGTGATGGCCCCGACCATCGCCGGGTCGTCGTCGACGACAAGGATTCGCAGGGGCCGGCTACTCATCGTGATCATGGTCCTCACTCTTGCTCGTTGGCGAACGGTTCATGTGACGGCTCAGATGGCCACGGCGGCCGGGAGGGCGACGACGAAGCGGGCCCCATGTGGGTGGGCTGGCTCGCACCAGAGGCGAGCGCCCATCGATTCGCCGAGGCGCTTGGCGGCATACAGGCCGATGCCCGAGCCTCGGGCGGTATGGGTGTCGCGCCGGGCATATGGCTCGAAGATCCGCTCGCGCCACTCGTCGGGGATCCCCGGACCTTCGTCGGAGACACCGAGCTGGACCACGCCCTCCTGCAGCGCCCAGTCGATCCGGATGGCGGTCTCCGGCGGGGCGTACTTGACGGCGTTCTCGACCAGGTGCTCGACGATCTGCCGCAGGCGCGGCGGATCGGCCAGGCCGTGGAGCCGGACGCTCGGCACGATCACCACGCGGTGGCGTTCCAGGATCGGCCGGAGCGAGGCGACGACCTCGTCCACGAGCGAACCCAGGTCGACCGGCGTGACGGCGGCCGGCCCCTCCGGCACGACCCGGACGGAGGCCAGGATGGAATCGACCAGTCGATCCAGCCGCTCGATCTGCTCGATCGTGGCTCGGTGCCAACCCGCGCGGGTCTCGCGACGGGCCAGGTCGCGCGACACGCGTCCGCGCAATGGCGGCTCGTCGGCGAGCAGGTCGGCATAGGCGCGGACGACGGCCAGCGGCGTCCGCAGCTCGTGCGTGACGAGGGCGATCAGCTCGCTCCTCGCCACGTCGATGGCCTTGAGCGCCTCGACCCTGGCCTCGGCCTCGGTCTGCTGGCGGCCCTTCTCGATGATCCCGGCCAGCAGGTCGGCGACCGCCCCGAGCTGGGCCACGTCGGCGTCGCTGAAGTCGCGCGGCTGCTCGGTCTGGACGTTGAGGACCCCCACGATCTGGTCGTGCCAGGTCAGCGGGACGGACAGCATCGAGGCGACGAAGCGGCGCTGGTCGATGCCGCGGACCCACAGGAAGCGTGGATCTGCCTTGACGTCCGGGATCACGACTGGTCGCCGCTCAGCCGCCACGCGACCGGTGACGCCCTCCCCGAATGGGACCCGGGCCCGGCCGATCTGGAAGCGGTCGAGCCCGTTCGTGGCAGCGAGCGTCAGGTACGCTCCGTCCCGATCCAGCAGGTACAGCGAGGACACGTCGGCATGGAGCACATCCCGCGTTCCGTCCACGACCGTCTCGAGGAGCTCGTCCCAGGTACGGGCCGTGGTCGCGAGTCGGGCGACCTCGTGGAGGAAGCGCAGCGGCTCGAGCTGGTCCGCGGCACTCGGCGCCGGCGACGTCCGCGCCGCCGATTGGGGCGCCGCGGGTCGCAGCGGGTCTGGAACGCGGGCCGGCGTCGTGCCCGAGCGGAGGGTCGTCACGGCGATCACGATACAAGCCTACGGAAGGTTGCCGGTCAGTACGGTTGCGGCACGGTGCCGGCTGAGACGTGGAACGGGCCAGCCGGGACGACCTGGTGACCCAACGGCAACCGTCGCCGGCGGTCGCCGCCGAGCCCGGCGGAATCGGGACGGCCGGTGCCCGCGACCCGCTCGCGGTCGAGGTCCGGCTGCTCGGCGCCCTGCTGGGCCAGGTCATCTCGGAGCAGGCCGGGCCGGAGCTGTTCGACCTCGTCGAGCGGATCCGGCGGCGGACCATCGCCTTGCGGCGAGACGACGACCCGCTGGAACGCGCCCGCCTCGACGACGACCTGCGTGACCTCGATCTCGGCGCCGCCGAAGCGATCATCGGCTCGTTCGGGCTCTATTTCGCCCTCGTCAACCTCGCCGAGGCGCACGGGCGGGTGCGCACGCTTCGCCGTCGCGAACGCGCCGCACGCGATGGCGTCCTCGACGATTCCGTGGCTGACGCGATCGGCCAGCTTCGCCGCCTCGGTCGCACAGAGGCCGAGCTCGACGCGGCGGTTGCCGGCCTCGCGTTCTCGCCCGTCCTGACCGCGCACCCGACCGAGGCTCGTCGGCGAACGATGCTGGTGGCCCTGCGCCGCGTCGGGACCCTGCTCGAGCGCCTGGACGACCCGCGCCTGACGCCCTCGCAGGATCGCGACGTTCGCCGCCGGCTGCGGGAGGAGATCACCCTCCTGTGGCGGACGTCCGACCTCCGCCTGGTCGCCCCGACACCGCTCGACGAAGTCCGGACCGCGATGGCCTTCTTCGACGCAACCCTGTTCCTGGTGGTGCCGCGCCTGTATCGAGCCGTGGACGAAGCCCTCGACGCCGAATCCGGGCGAGCCCCCGGCCCAGCGTCCGATTCCGGTCGGAGCGGCACCCGGCCACCCCTTGTCGGTGCCTTCGTCCACTGGGGCAGCTGGATCGGTGGGGACCGTGACGGCAATCCCGAGGTGACGGCCGAGATCACCGGGAAGACCCTGCGCATCCAGGCCGACCACGTCCTGCGCGGCTACGAGGCGGTGGCCATTCGCCTGATGCAGACGGTCGCGGCCGCGACCTCGGCGGATCGCGTTGCACGGTCGCTCGCCTCCCGCCTGGCCCGCGACGCGGCGGACTTGCCCGAAACCGATCGGCAGCTGCGCCGCCGCTTTCCCGACGAGCCATACCGCCAGCGGTTCGGGTTCATGGCCGAGCGGCTGCGCCGGACGCGGGCCTTCCTGACCGGGCAGCAGGCGCCGCTGACCGGCCGCTACGAGAGCGCCGACGAACTCGACGCCGAGGTCGCCGAGGTCCAGGAATCGCTGGTCGCCGACGGTCTCGGCCGGATCGCCTGGGGCGAGGTCCAGGATTTCCGCTGGCAGCTCGCCACCTTCGGGTTCCATCTGGCCGGGCTGGAGATGCGACAACACAGCGCTGTCCATCGGGCGACGCTCGCGGGACTCGCCGAGGCCCGGGGAGCTCCGCCCAGCGGAGATGCCGCTCCCGGCGTTCCGGCCACGGAGGTGATTGCGACGCTTCGTGCGAGCGCCGGGCTCCAGGCTCGGTTCGGGGACGCCGCGGTCGAGCGTTACATCATCAGCTTCACGGCCGGCTCGTCGGATGTGGCCAATGTCCTCGAGCTTGCCGCGGCCGCCGGGATCGTCGGCCCGGACGGCGGCCTCGCGCTCGACATCGTCCCGCTCTTCGAGGATGCCGCGACGCTCGAGACGGCCGGCGAGGTGCTGGACGCGATCCTCTCGGAGCCGGCCTATCGGGAGCACGTCAGGCGGCGGGGCGATCGCCAGGAGGTAATGCTCGGCTATTCCGATTCGAACAAGGAATCCGGCTATCTCGCCGCGAACTGGCTGATCCATCGCTCCCAGACGACCCTCGCGGCCGCCGCGCGGCGACACGGCGTCGAGCTGACGCTGTTCCATGGGCGCGGCGGGGCGATCGGGCGGGGT
>JAXDKX010000006.1:0-2668 GCA_034666905.1 Chloroflexota bacterium
CGCGCGCCGAGCGAGTTGAACTTCTCTGGGTACTTCAGGAACTCGACGACTTCCTGGAGCTCGGTCTTGGCCTCGTCGACCCCGGCCACGTCGGCGAAGGTGACGACGGTCTTGTTGCCGAGGAACATCCGGGCCCGGCTCTTGCCGAAGCTGAGGGCCTGGTTATTGGTTCCCTGGGCCTGGCGCATCATGAAGAAGATGAACCCGCCGATGATCAGGATCGGCAGGAGACCGGTGATCAGGATCGAGATCCAGCTGTTGTCGGGCGGCGGCTTGGCCCCGAACGTCGGAACGGGCTTGCCCTCGCCGACGACCCGCTGCATGTCGGGGTACACCTGATCGGCCAGCAGGCCCGGAACGGTGACCGTGTAGGTCGAGTTGTCCGTGGCCGTGACCGTCAGGGCGGACCCCTCCTGACTGACCGAGGCGACCTTCCCTCCGGCCACGTTGGACAAGAAGTTCGAATACGGGACGGTGGCGGTTTGCGTTGTCTGGTTGACGACGGTGAGCACGACGGCGAGCGCGACGACCACGAGAAGCAGCATCACGATGCCGTTGCGGAAGAACCTGGGATTCAACGGAGCCTCCGGAACTGTGGTGCCGCAGCGCGGCCACCAGCGGATCGAGTATAGCGTCGGTTCATGACGATCCCCTGACGACGCCCTGGCGGATCGTCGTGTCCGCATCTCAGGGTTCGGCGCGGCGAGCGCTCCGGATGCACGGCCCGGACAGCAGGACGCCCGGCGAGCCGTTGCGGCGGTGCCGGGCGTCGGTCTGGATCGGGTTGGTAGCGGAGGGCGGATTTGAACCACCGACCAAGGGCTTATGAGTCCCCTGCTCTACCACTGAGCTACTCCGCCGCAGCACGCATTCTATCGTCGAACCCCCGGTTCTCGCCACGGTCGAGGGTGCGTGCGGACGCAAGGCGCGTGGCTCGCCCGGGCATGGAAATGGGAGGCATCTGCAAGGCAGCTCAGCCGTCCGATGATGTCGCCGGGCAGCGCCGACGCCCTACGGTCACGCACGCAGGTCGCGGACCCATGAGCCCGACGGGGGCCCCTGCTCCGAGGCGGGCGCTGAGGCGCCCCAGGAGGATGTCATGGGACGCGCGCCCCATCTGCCCACTCCCCCTCAGCACAGGCGAGCGCTGGCGCTCGCGACGGCGGCAGTCCTGCTCTGTGCGGTCCCGGCGGTGGTCTTCGCCGACGCCCCGCCCGGCCCGTACTTCAACGGCTTCGAGCAGAACACGGCCGGCTGGCACAACTACTCCGGGGCCACGATCACCCGACAGCCATCCGGCTACGTCACCGGCGTCACTGGTTATGCCAACGCGGTCCCATCGGCGAGCGGCGACTACCACGCGCGGCTCGGGATCGATCCAAGTCCGGCGACCTGTTCTTCAGGCGGCGGTCCCCAGCCTGTCTTCTACGGTCCATACACGGACTGGGGCGGCGACGGGGCATTCTTTCCGACGGGCGGATACACGACCCGCGTGGACATCTATCTCGATGTCTCCTGGGCGGGAGCGCACCTCGACCGACGGTTCGACTGGTCATCGGCGATCGGCATGCCCAACGGCGACTTCCGTCGCGACTTCGTCTTCAACGCCGGCACCGAGGCGACCGGATTCGTCATTTCGGGGAGCAACAACGCGACCCGATGTGGCGCATTCCCGGGGAATCCCGGAAATGCGCCCGTACACGTCATGGTCTCCGGCTGGTATACGTTCGAGCACATGTTCACCGGCGTGGCCGGCGGCCCACTGGTCGTGAACATGCGCCTGATCAACAAGGCCACCAACGCCGTCGTCGGAACATGGACGCGGTTCGATCCGAGCGACATCATTGGTGTCACGGTTGGCGGCAACCAGTACGGCTGGTTCGTCCAGAACGAGATCGACCAGCTCGCAATCGACAACAGCGAGCGGACGGGGATCGTCAGCACGCCCGGCTGCGAGATCAAGATCAGCGACGGTGGCAGCATCACGGCCCTGAACACGGACAAGGCGACGTTCGGCGGCAACGCCAAGGTCTCCCTGTCGGGTGCGACATCGGGCGAGCAGACGTACCAGGACCACGGTTCGATCCAGGCGCTGACGTTCAAGGCACTGACCGTTCAGGCGGTGATCTGCAGCGACGACCGCACATCCGCGGAGCTCTACGGAACCGGCAGCATCAACGGCGCCGGCTCGCACGAGTACCGGATCAAGCTCGTCGACAACGGCGAACCCGGCACGAATGACATGTACGGGATCATCATCCCGGATGTTGGGTACGCATCCGGCGATCAGACCCTCGACGGGGGCAATGTCCAGATCCGTTGACGATCGCCCCGTCCCAGCCTGGGCCCCCGGATCCAAATCCGGGGGCCCGGTCATATCGCGGCCGAGATGGACGTTGGCGCCCGCGGGGACCGTGGCGAACAGGCGCCACGCCGCCGGATCGAACGCACGATCATGGGCAGATGCCAGCACTCGGTGCGAAGGAACGGGCGGCCCTGCCGAACAGCGCGTTTGCCTACATCGATTCAGGCGGCCGGCGACTGCTGCCGATCCACGACGAGGCCCACGTTCGCAACGCGCTTGCCCGCTTCAGTCGGGTCAGCTTCGAGGACGAGGCGAGTCGCGATCGAGCACGGATGCGGCTCCTCAAGGCCGCCCAGAAGCTCA
>JAXDKX010000007.1:0-6781 GCA_034666905.1 Chloroflexota bacterium
CGCCAAGAGTCGCGGGAGGAAGGCCTCGAGCAGGTAGGCATAGCCGTTGCCGTCGTAGCGCTCCAGTTGCGCGTCGTGGCAGACATCCTGGCTCAGCAGGATCCGGTCCAGGTGCCCGCGCGCGAGCAGCTCGCAGAGGAGCTCGACGACCCGGGCCTCGCCGTGGCGCTCGGTCGGCGTGAAGCGCATCCCGAGGAAATCGAACTCCACGCTTGCCCCGCGGCCGACGATCTCGAGATAGTGCTCGAGGACCGGGTACGAATCGGCGTGACCGATGACGACGCGCGAGAGATCGGCGCCCTCCTCGTCGAAGACCTGGAGCTGCGCGATCCCGACGTCGGACATCACCGCGTGGGTCGTGATCGCCAGGCCCGACTGCCCCGCCGCCCGGGCGGCGGCCCGATGGACCCGCTCCTCGGCGGGCGACAGCCACGGCTTGTCGGTTCCGATCTCGCCGATGATCCCCGGGCGAACGCCCGACTCCCCGACCCCGTCGGTCGCCTCCTGCACGAGCTCGTCCGCAAGATCGGCCACCGAGCGTCGTTCGATGCGGGCATCGGCGGGGTAATAGGCGGTTCGATACCAGCCGCAGCCCATGATGAGGTTCAGGCCGCTGGCTCCGGCCAGGGCTTTCAGCCAGTGCGGGTCGCGGCCGACGCCCGGCAGCGTCAGATCGACCAAGCTGTTCCCGCCGGCCGATCGGAAGCGCTCGAGCTCGGCCAGGATGACCGGCGCGTCCCTGGTCAGCTGCCAGTAGTCCCACCGGTTCTCGATGTGCCAGAGGGCGATCTGGGTGTGCTCGTGGGGCAGCGTGAACCCGAGCGCGCCGGGCTCGATCGGGCCGAGAACGGTCTGGACGTGCGGCGAGGGCGACACTGCGCCCGGATGCTACGCCCTGGCAGTGCCCGTCCGCGGCCATCATCCGCTAAGGTCGCCGCATCGCCGATCGCCACGAGGGGAGCCCGATGTTCACCGCCGCCCTTGCCCTCGACCAGGTCATGACCACCAGGAGCATTGGCGTCGGTACGGCGATCGCGGTGCTGGCCGGGCCTGTCGTGGCGGGCGCCTGATGCGCCTCCTCCTCAGCACGGACCAACGGCCCGGGCTGGTCGAGCGCCTGCGCGTCCTCTCGGCAACGCTCGAGGTGGTCGACGTCTCGGGGGACGATGCCTTCGAGATCGACGCCCTGGTCGATCCCGAGGTCGAGGTCATCATCGGACCGCGCGCTCCCGCGGACCTGGCCAGGGTGCCAGGCCTGCGCTGGCTCCAGGTCCCCTCGGCCGGCGTGGACCACCTGGCGTCGGATCCCCCCTGGCTCAAGGGTATTGTCGTGACCAACGCCCGGGGCGTGTTCGCCATCCCGATCGGCGAATACGTCAGCGGGGCGATCCTGCGGATCAACCAGCCGATCGCCACCTGGGCGGCGGACCAGGCGGCCCATCGCTGGCCGCCGGGCGAGCGGCCCCTGGCGGCAATCGTCCGCGGCAGGACGGCGGTCGTCGTCGGCTACGGCTCGATCGGGCGCGAGGTGGCGCGCCAGCTCTCGGCCCTTGGCCTGCGGATCGTGGCGGTCAAGCCACGGCCGGAGGTCCGCCTGGACGCCTCGTTCAGGGTGCCCGGAACCGGCGATCCCGACGGCTCGATCCCGGAGGCGATCGTCGGCATCGAGGCCCTCGGCGACGTCGCCAGGCAAGCCGACTACCTGGTCCTCGCATTGCCGCTGACGCCCGAGTCGCGCGGGCTCGTCGATCGTGCGTTGCTCGCCGCCCTGCCTCCGACGGCCTGGCTGATCAACATTTCGCGCGGGGCGCTCGTCGACGATGACGCCCTGCTGGGCGCACTGCGCGACGGCGCCCTGGCCGGTGCCATCCTCGACGTCTTCGGCGAGGAGCCGCTGCCTGCCGATCATCCACTCTGGGAGGCACCGAACGTCACGATCACGCCCCACGTCTCCGGCGCCACGCTTCAGTTCCTCGACGACCTCGTGATCGAGAACGTCCGGCGCTACCTCGCCGGCGAGCCGCTGCTCAACCCGATCGACCCGGTGCGCGGATACTGACGATCAGGAGGGCGCGATGGATGAGCGAGACGACCCGATGACGCGGTTGGGACCGATGAGCGGCGGGCAGGGACGCGGCGGCGGTGCCGCACGCGTCTACCACTGGGAATGGGGACCCGACGAGGCACGACGCCCGGGATTGCCATGGATCGGGATCTTCCTGGTCGTGTTCGGCGGCCTGTTGGTCGTCCAGCAGGCCTATCCGGAACTGAAGTCGGCCGGCTCGGTGCTGGTTCTCGCGATCGGATTGGCGTTCCTGGTCCGGTGGGCGATCGAGCGGGGGACCGGATCGCTCTACGCCGGCGCGATCATCACCGCCCTGGCAATGCCGGGCCTGCTGAACGCGGCCGGGATCCATGCCAACGGGCTGGGCACCTTCTGCTTCGGCGTTGCCGTCCTGTTCATCGCCGGCGTCCGGGCCGTCTCGGGCGGGGGCTGGGGTTGGCAGCTCTGGTTCGGCGGCCTGCTCGCCCTTGTTGGCGCCATCGACATCAGCAGCCCCGCGGTCGGCGGCCTGGTCGTGCCGATCCTGCTGGTCGCCGTGGGTGCCGCGCTCCTCCTCCGAGGCACTGGTCGCAGCTTCGGTCCACGGTGAGCGGCTGGGAGCGACCGACGCCGCCGCCGGGCGACGATGCGCCCCCGCGCTCCTATTGGACGCTTCCGTCCGAGGCCGGCAAGGATGCCCTGGGCGTGAGACAGCTCATCAAACGAGGCTGGCGGCTCTATCGGTCGGCCCCTCGACGCTTCCTGCTCGTGGCCTTGGTCCCCGAGCTGATCCGCGATCTCCTGGCGCTTCCCTCCACCCTGATCGCGGGGCTGATGATGCAGGGCATGTTCACGGTGATGGGGGATTTTTTCCGACGGCTCGCAACCGACCCCCGGTCCTACCAGTCCGACGATTCGCGGGCGTTCCAGGCTGAGCTGCAGGCGCAGATCCGGGCCGCGATCCAGCCGCACTCGGACCTCGCGGCGCTGGCGTCGGTCAGCTCCGGCATCGGGGTCGCGGTGATCCTGATCGGCGGCTCGGCCCTCGTCGCGGCGGCGTTGACGGCCGCCGGCGACCGTCCGATCTCGGTCGCGACCGCGTTTCGCATCGTGGCCGGCCGTCGCGGCCTGGTGCAGGCCATCCTTGCCCTCGGAGTGAGCTGGTCGGCGGTCTCGTTACTGCTGTACGGCCTGGAAGGCTCCACCGATTTCCAGGCGTGGGCGGGGGCGCCCGGCTCGCCACGGAGCGTGCTGCTCGGTGGCCTGCTGGCGGTCGTGGGCGTGGTCGCGACCATCGGCGTCATCGTCCTGGCACTCCGCTGGGCCCTTCTCATCCCGGCGCTCATCGTCGAATCGCTCGGGCTCGGTCGGGGCCTCGCCCGATCGGCACAGCTGACACGCGGAATCCGCATTCGGCTGGGCCTTGCGATGCTCGGGATCGTCCTGCTGCAGAGCCTGAGCGTTGGCCTCGTGGCGTGGATCGTCGGCCTGGCCGTCGGGCTCGCGGCAAGTTCCTTGATGGCAGGATTCGCGGCCGGCGCCATCGTCACCTTCGTCGGCAGCCTCCTCTGGTCGCCGGTGCTGCCCGCCATGCTGACCGTGGCGTACCTCGAGCGAACCCACAACCCGGATCCGGCTCCGCCTCTCGGGAGCCGTTCACGCTAGCCGATCGGATCCGTGACCACCACGGTTTCGATCACCTCGCCAAGGATGTCCGCGATCCGCAGCAGCTCGGGTTCGCTGATCACGAACGGCGGTCCCAGGAGGATCGTGTCGCCATCGACACCGTCGGCGTTCCCGGTCCCGGAATAGACCAGCAGGCCCCGGTCGCGCGCGGCGCGGACGACGGTCTCCGTGACCCGGGCCGCACGCGGAAATGGGGCTCGCGTCGCGCGATCTGCGACCAGCTCCAGGCCGATCATCAGGCCGCGGCCGCGAATCTCGCCGACGTGAGCGTGCTCGCCGAGGCGACCGTCGAGCAGCACGCGAAGCCGATCGCCCTTGGTGGCGCTCGCCTCGACCAGCGACTCCGACTCGAGGATGCGAAGCACCTCGGCGGCGACCGCGGCACCAACGGGGTCATGTGAATAGGTGAATCCGTGCACGAACCCGCCAGCGCCGGTCACGGTTCGATGGATCTCGTCCGAGGCGGCCACGAACCCGAAGGGCCAGTAGCCGGAGGTGGCGCCCTTCGCAGCGACCAGCATGTCCGGCCGGACACCCCAGTGGTCGAGCCCGAACCACCGACCGGTCCGCCCAAACCCGGTCATCACCTCGTCGGCGATCAGGAGGACACCGTGCTGCCGGCAGACCTCGGCGATCGCCGGCCAGTAGTCATCGGGTGGGACGGCCGCGGCGAGGGTCGCGCCGACGATCGGCTCGGCCACGAAGGCCGCGACGGTGCCAGGCCCCGCCGTTTCGAACGCTCGATCGAGCTCTGCAGCCAGCTCCCCACCCGTCGCAAGGGCATTCGCGCCCGGCCAGTCTGCGCGATACGGGTAGGCCGCCGATACGTGCCGGAAGCGGCCGAGCCAGCCTTCGTACGGGCGTCGCAACGGCCTCCGTCCCGACAGGTCCAGGGCACCGAGGGTATTCCCGTGGTAGCTCCCCCACCGGGAAAAGACGATCCAGCGATCCGGCTCGCCGCGCGCGAGGTGATACGCACGCGCCAGTTTCAGCGCCGTCTCGATCGCCTCGGAGCCGCCCGAGACCGGGTAGATTGCCGGGCCGTCCACCGGCAGGTGCTTCGCGACGGCCGCCGCGTAGGCCTCCACCGGCTCGGTCGTGAAGACACTGCCGTGGGCATAGGCGAGCCTTCCAGCCTGCGCTGCCATCACTGCCGCGATCTCCCGGCGACCATGCCCGACGCCGACCACGATCGCGCCGCCGGCGGCGTCGAGGTATTCATGCCCGTCGGCGTCTCGAATCGTGGAGCCATGCGCCTCCACCGCAACGGGCGGATCGGTCAGCGCCGAGCGTCGGAAGACGCGGCCCGGGGTAGACGTCATCGCCGGCATCGTAGCGGAGGCGCCCATTCCCTCGGGAACCGGTCGGTGCGGGCCGGTGTACGGGTACGGTAGAAGCGGAGGCCCCGACTGGACGACGGCGAACTGATCAGCCGATCCCGCGCCGGCGACCTGGCGGCCTACGAAGCGCTCGTACGCCGCTATCAGGACGTTGCGCTGCGCACCGCGTACCTCGTTGCCCCGGAGGCCGATGCCGCCGATGCTGTTCAGGACGCCTTCGTCAAGGCCTATGCCGCGCTCCCCCGCTTTCGCGACGGGGAGCCGATCAAGCCGTGGCTGCTCCGGATCGTGGCCAACGAGGGGCGCAATCGGCGACGATCGGCGGACCGAAGGTCAGGGCTGGCGAGGCGAGCCGCGATGATCGAGCCGCGCGGCGACGTGGCTGCCTCCCCCGAGGCGATGGTCGTGGCGGCGGAAACACGTGATCACCTCCTCGCGGCGCTCGGGCGGCTGCGTGATGAGGACCGCGAGGTGATTGGCGCCCGGTACCTGTTGGACCTGTCCGAGGCCGAGACGGCGGCGGCGATCGGGATCCGTCGAGGGACGGTCAAGTCCCGGACCTCGCGCGCCCTGGCGCGGCTGCGCGAAACCCTGGCCGACCTGGATCGTGGACGCGACGATGCCTGACCAGCCCCTCCACCGGCGATCGGACGACGAGCTCGTCGCGGCGCTTCGCAGCATCGCACCGACGATCGCCTGGCCGGTGACGATGCCCCTGGGCGGCGGCCCGGATGTCGCAGGGGCGGTTCGCGCCCGGCTCGAGGCGGCCACCAGCCCGGCATCCGCTGGTGAGGCCGTCGTCAGAGCACCGGCGGGCGGGCCCTGGCGGCGGCCGTGGTCGTGGGGGCCGGCGCGACGAGCCCTCCTGATCGCCCTCGTTGCGCTGATTGCGCTGATTGCGCTGGTCGCGATCGCCGGCGCGGCGGGCCTCGGGCTGCCCGGCTTGCGACTCTTCCTGGATGGCGGATCGGTCAGCCCGCCGCCGAGCCTCGAGCCAGGTCGCTCGCCAACGCCCGGCCGTCCCGGAGCGTCGATGCAGCTCGGCGACCCGATGTCGCCATCGGATCTGGCGGCGCTCGACGCTCGGGCCGGATTCAAGGTCCTCCTCCCGGCTGATTCGGCGGTCGGTTCGCCTGACGCCGCGTACGTCGACCTGGCCAAGGGCGGCCAGGTCAGCCTGGTCTGGGCATCGCGTCCAGAGCTGGCGGCGACGCTCGAACCCGGCGTTGGCCTCGTCATGACCGAGTTCCGGGGTTCGGTCGATCCGGCCTTTTTTGGCAAGGTCGTTGGTGCCGACACGACCGTCGAGCCGGTCGAGGTGAGCGGGCACCCGGGCTTCTGGCTGAGCGGCGATCCGCATTTCTTCTTCTACACCGGCCCAACGGGCGTCGTCGTCGAGGACAGCCGCAGGTGGGTCGGCGATGCCCTGATCTGGTCAGACGGCACCGTGACCTATCGGCTGGAGTCCGCGCTCGGGCGCGACACGACGATCCGAATCGCCGCCTCACTGCAGTAGGTCGGAACCGGATCGCAGCCGGCGGTGTATGAGGATGGCATGGAGGACCGATGATGCCAGCCAGCCACCGCGCGATGACCCCGTTCGCAGCGCTCGCCGTAGCCGGAGTCCTCGTAAGCGCGTGCACCGGCTCAGGGCCGGTCGCGTCCACGCCGGCCACCTCCGCGGCGGCCGCCTCCGCGCCGGCTACCATCG
>JAXDKX010000008.1:0-3740 GCA_034666905.1 Chloroflexota bacterium
GAGGTCTGGGTGTTCGAGAATCCCGACGGGTTGACCACCGAGCGCTGGTTTCACGCTGCGGGCTGCCGGCGCTGGCTGACCGTCCGGCGCGACACCTCGACCGATCTCGTGGTCGGAGCCTGAGGCGTGCTCGGCGACCGAATATTCGACCTGACGCTTCGTGACCGGGTCCGATTCGGGCGCGGGACCATCCGCGACCTGCCGGCGCTGGTCCGCGAGGTCCGCGGGCCGGCAGCGCGAGCGTTCATCGTGTCCGATCCGGGCGTCGTCACGTCCGGGGTGGTCGCCACGGTCCAGCGCGTCCTGGCCGAGGCAACGATCGAGACCGGACTGTTCGGCGCGGTCGAACCCAACCCCGGGACCACGGTCGTCGAGCGGGGCGGCGCGGACCTCCGGGCCTTCGGGATCCAGGGCGTCGTGGTCGTGCCGGTCGGCGGCGGCTCGTCGATGGATACGGCCAAGGCGATGTCGCTATATGCGGCCAACACCGTGCGAGCGGCGGACCTCGGCTACGACAACCTGGCGCTCGTGGCGGGCCTGCCGGTGATCGCGGTTCCAACGACCGCCGGTACCGGTGCCGAGACCAACAGCTTTGGTGTCATCACCGACGAGGCGGCCCGCCGAAAGGCCTACATCGGGCATCCCAGCCTCCTGCCGGTCGCCTGCATCCTCGATCCGGACCTGACGGCTGGGCTGCCGCCGGCGGCGACGGCCGCGACGGGGATCGACGCGCTCACCCATTCGCTCGAGTCGCTGCTCTCGCGGAACCCGAACCCGTTCGCCGAGGCCCTGGCGCTCCAGGTGATCCGAACGGTGGGCGCCTGGCTGCCACGGGCGGTCGCAGCCGGCGACGACATGGAGGCCCGTGGCCAGCTGCTGCTGGCCTCGCACCTCGCCGGGGTGGGGCAGGCGAGCGGGACCGGCGTTGGCCTCGTCCACGCCCTCGGCCATGCACTGGGCACGCGCGGTCGCCTTCCCCACGGGACGGCGCTCGCCGCGGTCATGCCTGGCGTGCTCGCGTTCTACCTCGGAACGCGCGACCGCGAGCTGGCCCTGGTGGCGGTCGCGCTGGGCGCGGCATCTTCGGTGGACGAGCCAGCGGCAGCGGCGCACAAGGGCGTCGACGCCGTCGCACGCCTGATCGAGGCCGTCGGCCAGCGCCGGACGCTTCGCGAGCTGGGCCTCGGCGTGGACATGATCGCGACGCTCGCTGGCGATGCCCTGGTCGATCCGGCGATCGACAACTCGCCGCGCCTTCCGACGGCGGCCGAGGCGACGGCCATCCTGGAGGCCGTCGCCGGCTGATCCCGGTCAGCCGGCCTCGACCAGCGGCTTGACCTCGCCGATGAACCGCTCGATGGTCTCCGTGTCGTACGGTGCCGGTTGCTCCGAGATGACCGTCCGGAAGCCCAGGTCAACGTACGGCCGCAGCTTGTCCGCCAGCTGCTCCGGCGTCCCGTTCCAGAATGTGTCGTCGTCGGCCACCTCGGAGAGCGGCGTCCTGTTGTGCGCCATGGCGTCCTTCCAGACGCGATTCGCCTCCTCCTCGGTATCGCGGATCGTGACCTTCACGCCGAGCGTGAATTCGATCTCGGAGATGTCGCGCCCGACCGCATCGCAATGGGCGCGCAGCACGTCGATCTTGTGGGCGAGGAACTCGAGCGTGCCCATCGCATTCCACATGTCGGCGTACCGGGCGACCGTCCGCAGTGTCTTCTTCTCGCCGCTGCCGCCGATCATGATCGGGAGGCGGGGCTGGATCGGCAGTGGTTGGTGACGCAGGTCGTCGAAGGCGTAATGGCCCGCGGGCGCCGAGGTCACCGACTGGCCGTCGAGCACGCCGCGCATCGCGGCGACCGACTCGTCCAGCCAGTCGAGGCGCTGGCCGAAGCCATTTCCGAATTCGATTCCGTGGGCCTGGTGCTCGAGGTCGTTCCAGGCGCCGCCGATGCCCAGGATGGCCCGCCCGCCGCTGATGTGGTCGAGGGTGGCCGCCTCCTTGGCCACGAGACCGGGGTTCCGGAACGTGTTGGCACCCACGAGCAGGCCGAGCCGGATCCGCTCGGTCGAGGCGGCGTAGGCCGCGAGCGAGGTCCAACCTTCGAAGATCGGCTGGTACGGGTCGCCGAAGATCGCGTAGAGGTGATCCCATGCCCAGACGTGCTCGTAGCCGAGGCGATCCAGGCGCTTGGCCGCGGCCAGGATGTCCGGCCAGGAGCTGGCCTGGTTCCAGAGCAGGATGCCGAGCTTGAGGTCGGTCATGGACGTGGGCCTCCATGGCGTGTCAGGTCAGAGAACCGGAGTGTAGAGGCCCGTACGCTCAGGCGCGATCCAGCTCTCGGTCGATGGCGCGGAGGATGAACCGCGCGGCCTCGGCGCTCTTGCCGCCGAGCTTCTCCCCGGCATCCTGTTCGAGCGCCCGCGTCAGGTCGCCCAGGAAGAGGTCCATCTCGGGCGTCCGGACCAGGTCGCCGGCGTTGAAGGCCGACTCGAGTCGGGCCACGGCGGCACGAGCGTTGTCCACCGTGTGGCCCTTGGCGATGATCAGCTCGCGGACATCGGCCCGCGCCGCATCCGCCGCCGGACCCGTTGTCATCGCCACTTCCCGAGCGTCCGGCGCAGGCGGCCAGACGATCCGACCCCGACGGGCTCGGTCGGTGGCGGCCGGCCTGGCGTGCCGTCGACCGTGGCACGGACCCTGGCCTGCTTCCAATCCGACTCGAGGACGCTCATCGCCAGCTCGTCCCACCAGCGGCCGTCGCGCCAGATCGACTCGCGAGAGCGGCCCTCTACCACGAAGCCACAGCGTCGATAGGCGCGAATGGCGCGCTCGTTGAATTCGAACACGAACAGCGCGATCCGGTGGAGCGCCAGGGTTCCGAAGGCATGGTCGAGCATCAGTCCGGTCGCCTCGGTCCCATAGCCTCGGCCCCAGACATCCGATTCACCGATGGTGATGTGAAAGAGCGCGGAACCGTTGTCGCCGTCGAGCTGGCTGAAGGCGCAGCTTCCGACCAGTCGATCCGTCGTCCGCTCGTGGACGGCCATGGCCATCGCGTTCGGCCCGACGACGCGAGCCTCGAAAAATCGATCGATCTCCTCGGGGCGCATGGGCGTCTGCTGGTAGCGAGCCAGGCGCGCGATCTCCGGGTCCGCATACCAGCGTCGGAACGCTTCGACGTTCTCGGGGACGTGCCGGCGCAGGACGACCAGATCGCCGGTCAGGACCTCGGGAAACCAGCTGCGGGGTGGCATTTCGGGCACGGTATACCATCCCCGCCATGCGTCGCTGGAGCGAGTTGGCCGAGCGCCTGGCGGCGACGACCCGGACGTCGGAGAAGACCGGGATCCTCGCGGAGTATCTCCGGACGCTGTCGCCCGACGCCTTGCCGGCCGCGGCCATCTTCCTGACGGGGCGACCGTTCGCCGAGGCCGACCAGCGTGCCGCGGGACTGGGTTGGTCGGCGATCGCCAGCACGGTCGCCGACCTTGCGTCGGTCCCGCGATCGGCGCTTGGCGAGGCGTACGATCGTTCGTCGGACCTCGGGATCGCGGTCGCTGACGTCCTCTCGGCTGCCGGCCACGCGCCGCCGTCCGCCGACAGCCCCACGCTCGCCGAGGTGGCCGAGGCGTTCGCGGCGATCGAGACCGCTTCCGGACCGAGCCGCAAGTCGGCAATCCTCCGGTCGCTGCTGGCGCGATCGGATCCACTGACGGCCAAGTACGTCGTCAAGGTGCTC
>JAXDKX010000009.1:0-3591 GCA_034666905.1 Chloroflexota bacterium
ATCGCGCTCTCACCGACATTGAGCAGGACCAGCACAGGCTTCTGGGTGAGGAAGCGAAAGCCGCGGATCGCCTTCTCCTCGTCGGCATCGAGGGCGAGGTCGCGAATCGGCGATCCGGTTTTCAGGCCTTCGTGGATCCGGCGCACCACGACTTCCTCCCGCTCCGCGGCCTCCCGCTCGGCGGGTGTGCCATGGCGGCCGCTCCCCTGCAACCGCTCGAGGCGGCGCTCGGCCATCGACAGGTCGGCCAGCAGGAACTCGAGATCGAGCCGCTCCAGGTCGCGTGCCGGGTCGACGCTCCCTTCCGGATGCGGGTTGGCAGGATCCTCGAAGGCCCTGACCACGTGCAGCAGGGCATCGGAGTCCCGAAGGCGGGCGAGCTGGTCGGCGGGCAGCTCCTCGGTCCCGACGTGCCCTTCGGTCGAGGGCGGGGGGGCCGGCATGTCGACGTACGTGACGTCGGCCTGGACGATCTTCTTCGGCTTGAAGATGGCGGCCAGGGCGTCCAGGCGCGCGTCGGGCACCTTGACGACGCCGACATTGAGGGTCACGCCGCCATAGCCGCCGGTCTCGGCATGCCCGCGGGTCAGCGTGTTGAAGACGGTGGTCTTGCCCGATCCCGCAAGCCCGACGATGGCAGTCTGCATCGGTGGATTGTGGCCGGGATCAGTACCCTGCGCTCGGATCGACGACGTTGAGCAACGGCTCGCCCGCGGCGAACCGCCGGAGGTTGTCGCAGAAGAGCTCGACGCTGCGGTCCAGGACCCGGCCGCTCGACCAGGCGGTATGGGGCGTGACGATCACGTTCGGGAGGTCGTAGAACGACGACATCGGGGGGAGCGGCTCGTCGCGAAAGGTGTCGAGGACGGCACCACCCAGCTCGCCATCGCGAAGCGCCCGAAGGAGCGCCCGCTCGTCGATCAGACGGCCTCGCGCGACGTTGATGAGCCACGCCCCGGGCTTGACCATGGCCAGGGTCTCGGCGTTGATCATCTCTTCCGTCTCGGGCGTCAGTGGGGCGGCCAGCACGATGAAGTCGGACTCGCCGAGCAACTCCGGGAGGGTTTCCGGCCCACCCACGCGATCGAGCCGGATCGGTCCGAACGAACGCTCCTCGTCATCGCGACCGGGTAGGTCCGTGCCGGCATCCGCCCGCCGTCGAACGGCCACGATCCGGCAGCCGAAGCCCGTCGCCAACGCCCCGACCGCCCTCCCGATCGACCCGAGGCCGACGATCCCGACGGTCACATCGCGCAGCTCGGCGCCTTCGAGCGGTTGCCAGGTCCGCTCGCGCTGGAGCTCGAGCAACTGGGGTAACCGGCGGCTGACCGCCAGGATCATCATCAGCACGTACTCGGCGATGGGGCGGCTGAAGACCCCACGGGCGTTGGTCACGACCAGGCCCCGGTCCAGCGCAGCCGGCGTGAGCGCCCGTTCGACGCCGGACGTGGCCGAGTGGACCCACGTCATCCGCGGCGCCCTCGCGACCAACCGGTCGAACGCTTCGGAGCTCAACCAGCCGCGGAGCATCACCTCGACGTCATCCACGGGCCCGTCGGCGAGCCCTTCGACGGAGACGGTCACGAGCCGGGCGCCGGGCGCCGCCGCCCGGATCCGTTCGAGGTCGCGGGAGCGATAGCGCGCCGACAGGATGGGGCTCAGGGCGATGGCGGTGGGCGCGCCGCCGGGTCCGCTGCCGGGACCGGCCCGCAGGTTGCGTGCGGCTTCGGTCACGCGGCCGTGCCGTCCATGACCCGGGCGATCCAGCGCTCGGGTTCTTCGATCTCCTCCGCTCGCGGCAATGATTCCGCGCCCTGCCAGAGACGAGCCAGGGCGGGGGCGCCCCGCCCGTCCGCGATCGCGCGCACGAATCGTTCGCCCTTCCTGTACTGCTCCATCTTCAGATCGAGGCCGGTCAGGCGCAGGATCGCGCGCTCGAATGGCGTTCGTTTGGTCCGTCGCTCATGGAACCGTGTGCTGATCCGTTCCACGTCCGGGACCAGATCGCGGCCAACTTCATCCATCACGTAATCGCTGAATCCCTCCAGCAGGCTCATGACCGCCTGCGTCTCGCGAAAGAGTGCCAGCTGTTCGGGTCCCATCATCCGTTCGAGCCAGTGTTCCCCACCACCCTCGCCCCGGATCGTCCGGCCCAGCCCGCGCAACGCCTCGCGACCGAGGCCACGCGTGTCCCGACCGAACAGCGTGAGCTGTCGCTCGAGGCGCTCGGCGAGGTACGGCCGCAACCAGGGATGCGCCTCGAATTCGAAGGCATGGGTCGTCTCGTGAAGGGCGATCCAGGTGCGAAACGGCCCGATCGGAACGCCCAGGGCCTTGGCTGTCGCCCGAATGTTCTCCTCGACGAAGAGGAGCCGCCCGGGCGTCGCCTCCATGGACAGCAGCGCAAGGTCGTACTGGCCGAGGACGCGGGTGCCCATGAACCCGAGCAGGAAGCCGAGCTGCTTGTTGGTCACCCAGCGATTGGCGAGGGCCATGGCCGCCTTGGCGAGCCCACCGCCGGGTGGGATCACCTGGTCGAGCAGGTCAGCCTCCAGCTTCCCGATCAGCGAGGCAAACGACCCGATGTTGGCCCGCACCCATCCCGCCCGATCGACCACGGCCGAGCGTTCGACGACCGTGGGGAGCGACGTCTCCAGTGCGCTCGAGAGCGCTGGGACGATTCGAGCCATGGCGTCCGCATAGAGCGGCTCGACCGCGCGGAGCTCGGCTGCGTCGAGGGTGCCCGGTGCTCCGGCGAGCCGCCGGATAGCGGTGCGTTCGACTTCGGCCCAGTCGACCAGCCCGCGCCGTGCGGCGCGCTCCGCATGCCGGCCGACGACCGTCGCCGCCGCCCCCAGCGCCGAGCCGATGAGGAAACCAGCCTGCCAGACGCGGTCGTCTCGCCAGGAGGCGCCCTGGTCCGAGCGGCCTCCTGGCCTTGCCCTCCGGCTCATCCGGCCGGGACCGCCAGTTCGACCCGCTGAACCTCCGGGAAGGCCGAACCGAACAGCCGGCTGGCCAGGGCGTGGAACTGGCCCGGATCCCCGGTCGTGAGCTGCAGATGGACGCCGGTCCCGGTCGCCTCCGTCTCGAGGCCATTCACGCTGAGCAGCTCCGCCAGGGCCGACGCGGTGGCCGTCGCTGAATCGACGATCGCCACCTGCTCCCCGACCTGAGCCGCAATGACCTCCCGCAACAGCGGGTAGTGCGTGCAGCCGAGGAGGAGCGTGTCGATCGATGAGCCGCGCGACGTCGGATCGGTGAATTCGCCACTCGCCGAGCGCGCCCCGAACAGCGCGGCCAGCGACGTCGCAACCGCCGCCTCGGCTGCCGGACCGGACAGCAATCCGGCTTCGACCAGCGGCACGAGGGCAGGTGTCGCGTGTTCAAAGACCTCGATCGCCGGGTTCTCCTGCCTGATCGCCGCCAGGTAGGCGTGCGATCGGATCGTGGCCGGCGTCGCGATGACGCCGACTCGCCAGTTGCGCGATGCCAGCGCGGCCGCCGATGCGCCAGCCCGGATCACCCCGAGGATCGGCAACGGGTAGCGACGGCGCAGGGACCCGATCGCTACGGCGGTCGACGTGTTGC
>JAXDKX010000010.1:0-4017 GCA_034666905.1 Chloroflexota bacterium
GACACCCCTTCGCCGCCGTCAACCTGATCAGCGACCCGATCCACGGCTACGTCGAGCTCACGAAGCGGCTCTCGCGGGAGGATTCGACCGCCGCCGGCCTGCCCGACGAGGACGTCGCCGAGGACGACCTGCTCGATACCGCGTGGCTCCAGCGGCTGCGCCGCATCAGCCAGCTCCAGAGCGCTCGCTGGGTGTTCCCGACAGCCGAGCATTCGCGCTTCACCCACGGCCTCGGGGTGATGCACCTCGCCGGCCAGTGGGCGCGGACGCTCCAGCCGTCGCTGCGAAGCGCCCTGCCGGGTCTCGCGCCGGGCGAGGCGATCCCGTCCGAGGGCCTCGTCGTCGAGACCCTTCGGGTCGCGGGCCTGCTCCACGACGTCGGCCATGGGCCGTTCGCCCACTTCTTCGACGAGCGCGTGCTCGCGGCCTTTCCCGCCCCCGAGGACGCCCGCCGCGGCGCCGGCAAGCGCCTCTCCCATGAGGACCTGAGCCAGCTGATCATCGAGCAGGAGCTGGGACCCCTGATCCGCGGCCTGCGACGGGCACCCGGGGCCGTACCGGAGCGCGACGCGTTCGCGGACGGCGAGACCATCGATCCACGATGGGTCTCGTTCCTCGTCTCGAAGCCGGCGCTGGCCGATCCCGCGATGCCGGGCTGGGTCCGCCTGCTCCAGCCGCTCCTGTCGGGCGTCTTCACCGTCGACAACCTCGACTACGTCCAGCGTGATGCCTTCTTCACCGGCGTCCGGGTGGGGATCGACGTCGAGCGGCTGCGGCGGTACGCGTTCATCTCGGAGCGAGGGCTCACGTTGTTCGAGCCGGGCGTGGCGGCGCTCGAGGGCTTCCTGAACGCCCGCCTGCTCCTCTACCAGGCGGTCTACTTCCATCGAACGGTCCGGGCGATCGACCTCGACCTCGGCGTGGTCTTCGAGCCGTCGATCCACGCCCTGTTCGGCAACGATTCGCCGGCCGGGCGACTCCCCGGCTACGCCGACCTCGACGAGTACGCCCTCCTCCACCAGGCCGCGCGCTGGGCTCGCGGCGAGGACATCCTGGGGCCCGGCGAACGCGCAATGCCGGGCGACGGGCGCGTGTCAGTCGCGGTGGCCGACGGCTGGCGGGGCATTCTCCTGCGCCGCCCGGGCTGGCGGGCCGAGGCCGAGCTTCGCGCGACCTATGAGGACGGCGGCTTCCCGGAGGCCGACGTCGCGGCCATCGGGCGGCCGGACGACCCGGCGGCCGTCGTCGACCTGGCGATCGTCGATTCGCGGCCGGCGGCCGATGGCGCCCTGGCGATCGAGTCTCGGGACGGCGGACCGATCGCGCTCCGCGACGCCCTGTCCAGGATCCCGGGCTTCGCCCTGATCGCCCGGCGGTACCGCCGCTCCTGAGGGCCCCCTGCCTCGGCGGCCCGGGGCTCAGTGGCCGTTGCCGGTGCCCCAGCCCCAGGTGTTGAACCCGACATTCGAGGAAGCGAAGCAGCGCGTCGTCCGCTCAGGCAGGGGGCGTGGCCCGATCGGGGTCACTGACAGTACCCCCGAGACAACCGGAAAGGTTCCCGGCGCCCCTATCCTCTCGGGCGAGGAGGGAAGCCGATGCCCGACACGGTCCGATTCTGGCTGCACGTCGAGGGTGCCGCTGCGCTCCTCGCGGGCGCTGCCCTCTATCGCTCGTTGGGCGGCGACTGGCTGTGGCTCATTCCGCTATTGCTGGTCCCGGACATCTCGATCGCCGGTTACGCGCTCGGACCCGCGACGGGCGCCTTCATCTACAACGTCGTCCACAACTGGGCGGTCGCGCTCGCGCTGGTCGGGCTGGGTCTTTGGCTGCCCTCAACGTCCCTCGAGATCGCGGGCGCGGTGCTCATCGCCCATGTCGGCATGGACCGGCTCTTCGGCTACGGCCTCAAGCACTCAACCGCGTTCAAGGACACGCACCTCCAACGGGCTTGAGCTCTCTACTTGGCGCGCATCCGGTTGTTCTTCGGGTCGTGGGTCAGCTCGGCGAGCCCGAGGGCCTCGAGCAGCGGCGGCATGTACATCCCGAACCGGCCGCGGTAGCCCTTGCGAAGGCCGTACCAGCCGCCGACCGGGTTGCTCTCGCTGCGGCCCCAGGCCTCGACCGTGCCATCGGCGGCGGGCTTCTGTTCATCCGCCGCACCGAGCGGCATCCAGTCGCCATGCGCCTTGAGCATCGCGTGGAGGTCGTCGATCGCCCGCAGGTCGTACTTGAGGGTCGTGCTCCCGACCTGGCAGACGATCGCCGACTCGTCGCGGTACATCGTGTAGTCGGACGTCCCGGGCGGGGTCTTCAGGACCCACGGGTCCGCCTTGGTGCCGCTGCCGGTCGCCATTTTCGCCCTCCCCGTCGTCGAAGGTCGCCCGATCGACGAGATCGAGTCGCCCGTCGTCGAACGATACGCCCGCGGCGGATCGGAAGATCGGCTGCGCTACCCTGTCGATCCGCGCGCCCGTAGCTCAGCGGATAGAGCATCTGGCTTCGGACCAGAGGGTCGGGGGTTCGAGTCCCTCCGGGCGCGCCAGGATATGCACCGGAGTCGTGGTCCCCTCAGCTGATCCTCAGCTGGACCGGCTCCAGCGCGATCGACGCCCGTAATCTGTGCTCCCAAAGCTGGCCGGGTTCGAGCGCTAATGCCTGCGTGAGCGTGCCCGTGGTGACAATCTCTCCAGCGTGAAGACCTTCTTGCACTTCCCTGAGAAGCCAATGAAGCGCGATCAGCGGGCCTCCCAGGACATCCGCTCCGATGCCGCTCGCTATAAGGGTTCCGTCCAGGAGCAACTGGCAACTCGCGAACTCCAGGCTCCTGATCGCCCTCGGGTTAGCTTCGGCCCGCGGACCGATCGCAAGCGCCGCGTGGACGCCAGCGTCTGCCACAGCCTCCGCCGGTGTCATCTCCCAGTGTTCGAAGTGGCATTGGACTACCTCAAGGCCAGCGGCTACCCATTCGACGGCAGCGGCGATTACGTCAAGGTCCGATCCCTGAGGGACATCGACACCGAAGCCAACGACAATCTCCGGCTCAATTCTTGGCTGGACGAGGAAGGCACCATCCAGATCGCCGCTACAGAGCGTCTCGTGATAGATGCGGGCCCGTATTGGGCTATCCAGGCCAAGCCGGCTCCAGATCGCCTGATTGGTGAACCCGAGTTTCCATCCTGCCTGACGCCAGCCGCCCGAGATTCGTTCGCGCTCGAGGTCCCTGGCCAGCTCATATGCGGCGTCGAGGCTCAGGGCATCCGCACTGCCCCGTCGAGATGTGATTGCGAATCGACCCCGTCGGGCGGCCTCGAGCTCGGCTCCCAGATCGACATTCGTCATCTCGACCGTTGATGCTACCCAAGCCCCGGGCGAACTGGAAAGGCGGCCACCGGCCGCGCCACTGAACGAGCCGGACACGAGAACGACGGAACGCCGGCGGGATCCCCGCCGGCGTTCGCGATTCCCTTGCCAGCGTGGGCGACGCCCATCGATGGACTTGGACTTGAGCTACGGCTGGAACTGAAGGCTCGCCAGAACCGACTGGAGTTCCGCTACATCGGCTGCTGACGATCCGACGTTCTGAATTGTCAGGACCACCATGAGCTTGCCGGCGACCTCGATCGGGTAGACCGTCGTGGTCTGCCCGGGAAAGATCATCCAACCTCCGCCTTCGTCCGGACCGGGGTCGGGCCAGAGTCGCAGGATGGCGGTGCCGCCCGGCCCACCGTTGTCGCAGCTGCCGACATTGAACGAGGCTGGGACCGAAAACGCGATCCGCGTCGTGGCCACGCCGCTGATCGTCGCGGCCGTCGGAGCGGAGGTGGTGTGGCCCGTCTGGGCAGCCAGGCCGGCAGCGAGGGCACTTTGCGTCCCGGTGGCGAGAAGCTTCCCGCTCCAGTGACAGGAATCTGTGTAGATGTGGCTGATGTTCCAGGTCGAGATCCCCACGCCGTTCGCGTTGGATCCGGAGAGAACGCCGCCTTTGGTGAAGAAGCCAGCCTCGCCAAACGCCCAGCC
>JAXDKX010000011.1:0-3095 GCA_034666905.1 Chloroflexota bacterium
GCCGATCCCCTCGTTCAGGAGGATCGACAGGCCGGCCGTCGAGGCGACGATCCCCTTGTCGCCCATGCCAGCCTCGGTCAGGCCGAGGTGGAGCGGATAGTCGGTGCGATCGGCGAGCAACCGATACACGTCGACGAGGTCTCGGACCCCCGACACCTTGGCCGACAGGATGATCCGGTCATGGCGCATGCCGGTCGCCTCGGCGAGCTCGGCCGATCGCGTAGCCGACTGGAGCATCGCCTCGATCATGACGTCGCGCGCGTCGAGCGGTTCGGCCGAGCGCGCGTTCGCGTCCATGAGCTCGGTCAGGATGGCCTGGTCGAGCGAGCCCCAGTTGACCCCGATCCGGACCGGCTTGTCCTTGTCGATCGCGATCCGGACGATGGTCGCGAAATGCTCATCGTGTCGCTTTGCGCCGACATTGCCCGGATTGATTCGGTACTTGGCGAGGGCGGTGGCCATCTCCGGGTAATCGGCCAGCAGCTTGTGGCCGTTGTAGTGGAAGTCGCCGACGATTGGCACGTCGACGCCCAGGCCACGGACCTTGCGGACCATCTCCGGCACGGCGGCCGCCGCTTCCTCGGTATTGACCGTCACTCGGACGAGCTGCGAGCCGGCATGCGCAAGACGGGCAACCTGGATCGCGGTCCCGTCTGCGTCCGCGGTATCGGTGTTGGTCATCGACTGGACGACGATCGGGTGGGCGCTCCCGACCAGGACGCAGCCGACATCGACGCTGACCGTGGCCCGTCGCCGCGGCCGCAGGGACTCCTGGCCGCTCATGACCCCCCGCCCAGGCTCCGGACGATGTCGAAGCCCGTGACCCAGATGATGAAGGCGGACAGGAAGACGAAGCCCACGACGTACGTCAGGCGCTCGGCACGGAGGCTGATCCGCTGCCCGAAGATGCGCTTGAGGGTGATGACCAGCATCCGACCGCCGTCGAGGGGCGGGAATGGCAGGATGTTGACCAGAGCGAGGTTGGCGGACAGGATCCCGGCCACGTACAAGGTCATGATCGCGCCGGCATTCCAGAACACGTCGCCAATCTGGGTGGCGATTCCGATCGGGCCGGCCACGGGAGGGGCGCTCGTCGGGTTCGCCGCAAACGAGCTGACCAGTGCACCGAGCCCCCCGAGGATCAGGCCGAGCGCCCGGCCGGTTTCGCGACTTCCGATCCCCACGGCGGTCGGGAGGTCGTGGCCGGTCGTCTCGTTGAAGAAATATGCCTCGAACGGCGCGTCCTTCGTGGAGCTGATTCCGAGCGCTCCCTGCCTGTCATTGACCTCGGCTGGCGGTCGCAGCGGGACAGACACGTCCTGGCGGACGCCGTCCGGGTGATCGATGGTCAGGACGACGGTCTGGCCGGCCATTCCCCGCAAGCCATCCAGCACGGATTCATTCCCGAAGAACTCGAACTTCTGCCCGTTGACCGCGACGATCGCATCGCCACCGGCGAGGCCGGCCCTGGCGGCCGGGGATCCCTCCTGGACCGTCTGGAACCTGACCCCGACATATGGCGTTGCCAGCCAGGCGATCCCGGTGAAGATGGCGAACGACAGGACCACGTTCATGGCCACGCCGGCAATCAGGATGAGCAGCTTGGTCGGCAGCCGCTGCGCCGCGAATGAGCGCGGATCCTGGGCGTCGTTGCCATCTTCGCCCTCGAGCTTGACGAAGCCGCCCAGCGGCAGCCAATTGAGCGTGTACAGGGTCTCGCCCCGGCGACGTAGCACCTTGGCGCGCGGCGGGAAGCCGATCCCGAATTCGAGGACACGCACCCGGGCCAGCCGGGCTGTGATGAAGTGACCCAGCTCGTGGATGACCACCAGCACACCGAGGATCAGGACGAAGAGGACGATCGTGATCAGCGATTGCACGAAGCCGGTCATGGTGCAGCGCCGATCGGCCCGCTGGCAAACGCCCTGCGCACCTCGATGTCGAGCCGGCCAAGATCGTCAAGATCCGGCTCGCCGGGACTGTCCCCGAATTGCTCCACCGCGGCCTCGAGCAGTCGAGCAATGCCCGGCAGGTCGAGCGTGCGGGCGAGGAATCGCGCCACGGCAACCTCGTCGGCGGCGATCAGCGCCGCCGACGCCCACGGTCCACGGCGGCCGGCCTCACGCGCGATGCGGAGCGCCGGAAACCGGCCCTCATCCGGCGCCCGGAAGTCGAGTCGTTCGATGGAGACGAGGTCCGGGGCGGCAGCCGGCGACGGGTGGCGGTCGGGATAGGTCAACGCGTACTGGATGGGAAGTCGCATATCCGGGCTGCCCAGTTGGGCCTTGAGGGAGCCGTCGACGAAGCGGACGGCGGAGTGGACGACGCTCTGCGGATGGATCACCACCTCGATGGCGTCGTACTCGACATCGTACAGCCAGTGTGCCTCGATGACCTCCAGGCCCTTGTTGGCGAGGGTCGCGGAGTCGATCGTGATCTTGGCTCCCATCGACCAGGTCGGGTGCCGAAGGGCCTGCTCCGGCGTCGCCGCGGCTATCGCCTCCGCGGTCGCGTCGAGGAACGGTCCGCCCGACGCCGTCAGGATCAGCGCCGCGACGGAGGTCTGGCGTTCGCCGACCAGGCACTGCCAGATGGCCGAATGCTCGGAATCGATCGGCCTGAGCCATGCCAGCGGGCTCGCATACGGGTCGCGGGGATCGTCCGCGGCGGCACGGGACGCCATGGCGCGTGCGAGAGGCATGACCAGGTGCCCGCCGGCGACCAACGTTTCCTTGTTCGCCGTGGCGACGACCTTGCCTGCCCGGAGCGCCGCCAGGACTGGTCGGAGGCTGACCATTCCACCGGTCGCGACGACCACGAGATCGACGTCCTCGCGCGTTGCCAGCACCTCCAGGGCATCCGGACCACCGACCCACGCCGCGCCCGCGGGAAGGTCGACGCCTGCGACCGTCGCTCGGTCAGCGAGCGAGATCGCCGCGGGCCTGAGCCGTCGGGCCTGTTCGGCGAGCTGGTCGGCGTTCGAGCCGGCCGCCAGCGCGACCACGTCGAGCAGGTCGGGGTGCGAGGCGAGGACCTCCACCGCCTGACGGCCGATCGAGCCGGTCGACCCGAGCAGCGCCACGCGCAGTCGTTGG
>JAXDKX010000012.1:0-2742 GCA_034666905.1 Chloroflexota bacterium
ATCCGCAAGCCCCGCGACTCGAGCGTCGCGAGCTGCTCCGTGCTGGCCGATGTATACGAGCCGCAGGCGATGAGGACGCGGCGCGGCGAAAGAACCGGGATTCGATCAACCTGACGCGGTCCCGAACCCGCTCGGATCGCCGCGAAGCTCGACGCCGAGCGGATCACGACGCTTCGGCCACCGGCCTCCGCCTCGAGCAGTCCGATCGCGATGCATCGCAGGTCGGCGACGCTCTCGACCTCCGGGATCACGACGGTCCCGACCCGGGCGCCTTTGATCGCGGCGACGATGACCGCCGACCCACGATCGCGGAGTTCCGCGAGCGGGACCATCACAGCCGATCGGCCACTGCCGGTCTCGGCCACCCACGAGACCAGGTCGCGCGACGTGTACCCGAACTCGGTGTCCGCGGCGAACTCGGTGTCCGCGGCATTGCGGCGCTCGCCGTCGATCTCCACCAGTTGGGCGCCGCCTATCGTGATCCTACCGCCCTCAGGGAACGCCGGCACGAACAGCAGGACGGCAGTCTGGGCACCAAGGGCATCGGCTTCGGCGAAGACATGGCCGCGCAGCGTCGAGTCACCACGGAGCACGGCCGCCCAACGCTCGCCGGCTCGCTTTGCGGCCGCGTCCACCGCCGCGGCGACGGACCGAAGGTGCGCGACGGCCGTCGCGCGCGGCATCGCCCGGGTGTTGGTCAGGACGTAGAGTGCTGGTGCAGAGCTCCGGAAGAAGGCATCGAGCCGATCCGGGTCCGGTACCAGGAGGACGTCGAGCCCGCTGACCGTCTGGGTCCCGGTCGGATCATCGTCGAGGACCACAACGCGACGGCCATCGCTCCGTATGAGCCCGTCGAGTCGTCCGGCATTGTCGCACTCCACGGGAGACATTGGACAGATGATACTATGACCTTACGTATTTCGACCGTGTTCCAAGCCCTCCCATGATCCGAGGTGCGTCTTGACGACGGGGCAGCCGGCCGAGATCCACGGCCTCTCGCATGTCGGCATCACGGTCTCCGACATGGACCAGTCGCTCCGGTTCTATCGGGACGGCTTGGGGCTCGAGGTGTATATCGACCGGATCGCCGATCACGACTACCTCCGCGAGGTCACCGCGGTCCCTTCCGCGAACGTGCGGATCGTCTACCTGCGCATTCCGGGTTCCCGCGTGCCGGTCGAGCTGCTCGAGCACCGCGGCATCGAGCGGGTCCCGGCCCGGACGCGCCCATGCGACCCGGGCAGCGTCCATTTCGGCCTCCAGGTCCCGGACATCGACGGGTTCCACGAGCGCCTCATGTCGCTCGGGTTCACCTCGCGGTCGGGGCACCCGGTCGACATCACCGCCGGCCCGTTCGCGGGGGCTCGGACCTGCTTCTTCACGGACCCAGATGGCTTCCTGGTCGAGCTCCAGCAGCCGCCGGCCAGCCGCCCGGACGCGTTCCTGAGCTAACCGGTCTTCGGCCAGCGGAGCGGCCGAGGTCCGAGCGCCCACTGCTACTGCTACGGGAAGCGCAGCCCTTCGGCGTGCTGCGTCAGCGACGCCCAGCCGCCGTCGACCGAAATCGTCTGGCCAGTGATGAACCGCGAGCGGTCGTCGACCAGGAACCGCACGAGCGCCGCGGTCTCATCGGCCGTCCCGATGCGATGGTTGGGCGCCCGGAGGAGGATGCGATCCGCTGATCGCGACCCGTCGGCGAGCGCAAGGCGATCCGCCTCACCGAGGACGATGCCCTGGGCGACCACGTTCACCCGCACCGGCTTGCGCGCCCACTCCACCGCCATCGCCCGGCTCGCGCCGACGAGGCCGTTCGCCACGGCCGACGCACTGGCGCGTCCTGGGTAAGCCTGCGCGAGATCGATCGAGGTCAGGTGGACGATGGCGCCTTCCGGCTCGCAGGCGGCGGCGAACGCCCGGTCGACGGCGATGGTCGCCGTGAGCCGCGCCAGGTCCCCGGTCCAGGTTGGCCAGTCCATCTCGTCAATCGGGCCACGGTAGGTCGTCGGGCGGTCCTGGACCAGGATGTCGAGCCGGCCGACGAGAGCCGCCGCTTGCTCGATGATCGCGCCGGCGGACGTCGGGTCCCCGGGAGGAGCCTCGAGGTGCCCGACGTCCTGGCCGGCTCGATCGGCGAATACAGGCCCGTCGATGGAGCAGACGACGACCCGGGCACCCGCCGCCTCCAGCGCCGCGACGATCGCCAGGTCCGCGTCCGTCCCTGGCCCGACGACGAGCGCGGTGCGGCCGGCGAGGTCACCCATCAGTCCGCCTCCTCAGATGCCGAGCGGGTCGTCGCCGGTCAGCGAGCCCCAGGCCATCCAGCCGCCGTCGATGGTGATGGCCTGGGCGTTGATGTTGGACGATTCGTCGCTGGCCAGGAACAGGACCGCGTCGGCAATCTCCTCAGGGGTCCCGAACCGGCGCATCGGCGCGCGGTTGGTGAAGACCTCGCGGTCGCCCAGACCGGCCTTGAACGCCGCCTCGTTGAAGGGCGTCTCGATCTGGCCGGGGTTGATGGCGTTGACCCGGATCCCGTGCTTGATCCATTCGACCCCGAGGATTTGCGACAGCGCAACGACCGCCGCCTTCGACGTCCCATAGCACGCGCGCTTCGCCCAGCCGCCCATCGCGGTCAGCGAGCCGATGTTGATGATGCTTCCCGAGCCTTGGGGGATCATGATCCGGGCGACCGCCTGGCTACAGGCGAATACCGCGGTGAGATTGATGCCGATGACCCGGTCC
>JAXDKX010000013.1:0-2551 GCA_034666905.1 Chloroflexota bacterium
TCCGGGATCGTGGTTGCGGGCTGCGACAGGTGGCAGCCGTCGCCGTAGGTTCGGGGTTGGTCCGCACGAGCCGCCTGCAGGGACGGCGTCAGCCCGGTCGGGACCGGACCGTCCGGTGGCGGCGGCAGGGTCTGGCTCGCGGACGAGGCGCCGGCCGAAGGCGCCGTGCCGGCGGAAGGCGCCGTGCCCGCGGAAGGCGCCGTGCCGGCCGCTGGAGTACCGCTGCCTGTGGGGGTTCCACCGGCCAGGTCGGGGATGGGCTCGTCGCCGGACTGCGCTGCGGCGCTGCCCCCGGTCGCCGCCGCGAGGCGCTGGGTGGTCGCGAAGCCGAGACCCAACGAGGCCGCCGCGACGGCCAGCGAGAGCAACCCAGCCAGCGCGAGGTTGCGGCGCGGCATCATCCCCACGATTCGGCCGCGTCGGATGGGATCCTCGAGCCACCGCTGGCTCGCATACGCAATCGGCACGGCAAGGATCATCAGCCCGACACGGACGGCCAGCGGCAGTGACCCACCGGCGACCGCGGTCGGCAACACGATCAGCGGCCAGTGCCACAGGTAGAGCGAATAGGAGATCCTGCCGAGGAAGCGCGCCGGCCGCCAGCCCAGCAATCGAGCCGGCAGGCTGCCCTGACCGGCCATCCCGGGCAGCATCGCCAGGGCGCAGCCGGCGGTCGGAAGCACGGCCGCGAGCCCGGGAAACGGCGTACTCGCATCGATGACCAGCGCCGCGACGGCAATCAACCCCAATCCGAGCCAGCCGGCGGCGGCGCCGACGGCCGCAGGCAACTTCGCCAGGCGCACCGCGCCAATAGCCAGGATCGCGCCGACCCCGAGCTCCCAGGCGCGCGTCGGCAGCGAGAAGAAGGCCCACGGCTCGTTGGCGCCCGTCAGCCACAGCGAAAGCGCGAAGGAGCCTCCAACCACGACGACGGCCAGCGCGCCGACTCGACGCACCCGGACCGACGGGAGGTGGGTCACGCCGCGGGTGACGAGCAGTAGCAGCGCCGGCCAGAACAGGTAGAACTGCTCCTCGACACCCAGCGACCAGAGATGCAGGAGCGGGGACGGCGGGAGCTGCGACTGCAGGTAGTCGGTCGCCTGGAGCGCGAAGCGCACATTGGAGACGTACAGCGCGGCCGCGATGCCGTCCTGCGCGACGTCACCCGCCTGCAGTGGCGACAGGATCACCACGGAGGCCACGACGGTCACGAGGATCAGCAGGGCGACCGCCGGGAGCAGCCGGCGAGCGCGGCGCGCATAGAAGCCGGCCAGCGAGATCGTCGTTGTTCCGTCGAGCTCGCGGAGCAGCAGGCCGGTGATGAGGAAGCCCGAGAGCACGAAGAAGACGTCGACACCGAGGTAACCGCCGGTGATCCGCGGCACCTCCGCGTGGTACAGCAGGACGAGCACGACCGCGATCGCGCGGAGCCCTTCGAGGTCCGGCCGAAATCCTTCCCGCTCGACGAGCTGGTCGTCCGGGGCGCCCATCCTCAGTGAGCGGCCAAGCGGTCGACGAGCGCCACGTAGCGAGGGGCTTCGTGCTCCCACGCGAGGCCGCGGACGCGCTGGAGCGCGCGTGCGACCATCGCCTCACGAGCGTCGGCATCGTCAACCAGGCGGATCAGTGTGTCCGCGAGATCGACCGGATCGCCGGGAGAATAGGTCGCGACGTCGTCGCCGAAGGTGCGCTCGACCATCGGCAGCCGCGAGGCAATGACCGGACGGCTCATGGCGGCGTACTCGAAGGCCTTGGTCGAGAGGGAGAAATCCGTGAAGTCCGACCGTCGGGTCGGGGCGAGGCCGATGTCCGTGGCGGCGATGGCAGCTGGCACGGCGTCGATCGGGATCCGTCCGTGGAAGATGACGCGGTCCGCAAGTCCGAGCGCGGCTGCCTGATCGCGCAGCGGGAGCTCCGCGAAGTCACGGCCGTAGAGGTCGAGGCAGATCCGGAGCTCGGGCCGGCGTTCGACCAGGCGAGCCATCGCGGCAAAGACCACGTCCAGCTCGTAGATCGGGCTCAGCGCGCCGGCATAGACGAGCCGCAGGGACCCATCGGCCATGAACGGCCGCGCCGGATGACGCCCACCGTCGAACCGCGCCAGCGACGGCGCGTTCGGGACGATCGTCAGCTTCGAGGCGGGCAGGCCGAGGCCGCGGAGCCGATCGCCGAGCGCGTCGTTCACCGTGACGACCGCGCTGGCGAACCGCACCGAGAGCTCTTCCTGCGCACGAAGGACGGCGTGCCCGATCTGCCCCGCCGGGCCGTGGAAGCGACTGCGGAAGAACTCGGGCATCGCCTCGTGCAGATCGAGGATCACCGGGATGCCGGCGAGGCGTAGCGGGAGCGCCGCAAAGACCAGGAAGTCGGGCAGCGTGTGGACCTGGACGAGGCCGTATCGACGTCGCCGGTGGGCCCGGGTGAGCGCGACCCCGGCGCGCAGCAGGAAGGCGATGTACTCGACCACGTAGGTCCGCAGGCTCGCGCCCTGGTGGCGCTGAACGGCCAGCCGGCGAACGGCGACCCCCTCGATCACCTCGTCGCCTGGATC
>JAXDKX010000014.1:0-3087 GCA_034666905.1 Chloroflexota bacterium
AGGAGCGTGTCCGGGATCTCCGCCGCGACGCGGTCGACCACCTCGCGCCAGAACTCGCCCGGCATCCGGGCGTCGAACTCGGCCCTGGGGATGGCGCGCTCGGCACGCGATGGAATCCCGCCGCCGGTCCCCGGCTCGGGCCACCACAGGCGCTGGATGTGCTTCCTGGCCAGGACCATGGCGGCATCGAAGCGGATGATCGGGAAGCGCCGCGCCACCGCCAGGATCGTCTGGATCACCTGCTCGCGCACGGCGGCGTCGAGGAAGTTCAGCTGCGCCGTGTCGTTCCACGGGAAGCTCGTGCCGTCGTTGCCGTGGTAGACGTAGCGCACGTCGCCGCTCTGCCGGTCGAATCGCTTGAAGACGACCGCCGCGTCCGTGTCGTCCCAGTAGTGGTCCTCGAGGACGATCCCGACACGTTCGTCGGACGACAGGTCGGCGCCCGAATACGAATACGCCGGGTAGGGCGGCTCGGGCAGGGACAGGAACCACTCCGGATGCTCGACCACCCAGCGCGAATCGATCCCCATGTGGTTCGGGACCATGTCGCTGGCCAGGCGGATCCCACGGGCAGCGGCTCGATCGCGGAGCTCGCCGTACGCCTGCTCTCCGCCGAGATCGTCGGCGATCCGGTAGTCATCGAGCGAATAGGCGGAGGCCACGGCCTCGTGATTGCCGCGCATCCGCTTGATCCGCTCCGAGGCCGTCGAGCGCTCCCACAGGCCGATCAGCCAGAGGCCCGTGACGCCCCACCGGGCCAGCGTGTCGAGCTCGTCATCCGGGATCGCGTCGAGCGTGGCGATCGGGCGTCCGTGGGTGCGCGAAAGCTGGTCGAGCCAGACGTACGTGCTCTTGGCCATCAGGACGACCTGCGGCATCCAGGCCGAGTCGGACGAGAATGCCTCCGGTTCCTCGGCTGCGCCCACGAACGAAGGTGCTTCGGCGGAACGGCCCGGGGCGCCACCGAAGCGCATGTGGAGCGCCCGCTCCTCCTCGGCCATGATCCCGATCGCGAGATCAAGCCGGCGCAACAGGTCCTCGAGTCCAGGTCCGAGGATCGCGCCCCAATGGTCGCGGATGTAGCGCAACTGCCCGGCCAGCGAGGTTGGCGCGTGGCGGGCCGGCAGCCGCATGAGCTCGATCAGCGACGTGCCCTGGTCGTCGCCCGGCGGCCCGTCGGCGAAGACGGCCTCGAGGCCGGCGATCGCCTGGGCATAGCCGGGATCCCGGGCAATGTCCCGATCGTCCACGAGCTCGCGCAGCGGGCCAAGCGCCGGATTCTCGTTCGAGATTCTCGTGAGCATGAGCTCCTCGAGGCGATGGGTTTGGGGCTCCGGCCGTGGCCCGCGACCAGGGAACTCCTGTCCGAACCGGTCGAGGAGGCGGCCGCTCTCGGGCCCGAGGCGCGCTTCGAGCTCGGCGAGCGCGGCGTTCATGGCGCCTGGTCGCCGGCTCGCTTCGTAGCGAGCGATCAGGAGGTGGCCGATCTCGTGGAGGAGGCCCAGTGCCGCGATCTCGCCAGCGAGGACCGGCGGAGCTCCGCCCAAACGGTCGGCATTCATCCGCGCGGCCAGCCGCCGGATCCCGTCGAGGTCGGTGACCACCAGGTCGCCGCGCGTCCCGACCAATGATCCGCCCACACCGTACCGATCGCGTGGTTCGCGCCGGATGTGGAAGTCGCGTCTCACGGGCTCATCCTACGGCGTGGGTTCGCGCGTCGGCCGCGCTTCCGACCGGGTCCCGGGGCTCGCCGCGGCGTCAGACCGGGGTTGCCTCGACCCTCCGAGCGCCCCCGACATGCTCGATCGCTCGACGCAGCAGCTCGAGCCCGGACGGATCGAAGTCGTACGCCCACGGACGGATGCGCTCAGGGCGCGAGAACGAACCATCCAGCCCGGCCGCGAGGGCTTCCCGCGATAGGAGGATGAGGTCTGCCGTCTGGTCCACCAGCTCGAGGTCCTCGGGCGCCGCGATGAGCGCGGAGACGATATCCACCCCGCGCGTCCCGGCGATGGCGAGCGTCTCCAGCATGTTCTCGGTGCCGCGCTCCGACGCGCAGACGAGGCCCACCCGCGAACCGTCCGGCAGGCCAGCGATCTCGTGGACCAGCTCGAGGTACCCGGGGCCGACGAGCATCGCCACGACCGGGATGCGACCGGCGGCCAGCACCTGGGCCTCGTCGGCGTGGAAGGTCGTGGTCGCCAGCAGGTCGTAATGGAAGCGCTCCAGCCGCTCGGGCAGATCGTCGAGCAGGGCGCCCTCCGCCTCGATCATGCCCGGGAAGGCATCGACCAGTCGTTCGGCGTCGTAGCCGGCGTCGGCGTTCGTGCATTCGGCGAAGAGGACCCGGACGAGGGGGCCGGGCTGTTTCCGCTCGGCGGCGGCAGCGAAGGTTGCGGCCGCCAGCTCATCGGCGGTGAAGCCCGCATGGGCCGCCCGCCTGGTCATCTCGGCCACGATCCCGGCCAGGGCCTCGGTGCCTCGACGCTGGGGTGGCCGGTCGGCGACGTGCGTGCCGGCGCCGTGCCGGCTGGTCACATAGCCGGCATCGGCGAGACGCCGGTAGACGGCCCGGATCGTGTTCGGATTGACCCGCAATGCCGCGCCCAGCTCGCGGACCGGTGCCAGACGTGTTCCGGGCAGCATCCGGCCGGAATCGATCTGGTAGCTGATCTGCCAGAAGATCTGGGTCGAGATCGGGACATCCGAATCGCGCTCGACGTCGAGCGACCCGCCGGACGACGGTCCGCTCGCGGTCTGTACCGGCCGATCATCATTTGACATAGCGTATTGGTCCAATTATCGTCGATTTGGCCTAGTTCACTATAGCAACGGGGATCCCACCAGCTCACCCCGTCCGTTCCGGCTCGCGGCGCGCAGGCCGCGGGCCGGCGACGGATTCGTCAGTCGGGCGCCTGGCCCGCCTCCGCAAGGGCGCGCCGGTACAGCCCGGCGCCGTCAATGCGATGACTCGAGACGCTGAACATCGCCAGGTCGGCGACCAGCCGTCGCTCGAGGCCGGAGCCCGCCAGTTCATCCATCCTTCTCGCCGCCCAGGCGGCCGCGCGCAGGACGCCCATCGTCTCG
>JAXDKX010000015.1:0-3414 GCA_034666905.1 Chloroflexota bacterium
ACGTTCCGAGCCTGTTCGATCGGCTCGTCGGGCGATCGACCCCAAGTCCATTCAGCCCTTCATCGAGCACAAGGAGATTCTCGTGACCGACCACGGATACGCGACGGAGAAGGCACTCGTCGACAGCGATTGGGCCCTGGCTCACCTGACCGACCCCAAGGTGCGCTTCGTCGAGGTCGACGTCGACACCACCGCCTATGAGCAGAGCCACCTGCCGGGTGCCATTGGATGGAACTGGACGAGCCAGCTCTCCGACGGGATCCAGCGCGATATTGCCTCCCGCGAGGACTTCAGCAAGCTGCTCTCCGATTCGGGCATCGGCCCGGACACCACGATCGTGGTCTACGGCGACAACAATAACTGGTTCGCCGCATGGGCCTACTGGCAGCTCAAGCTCTACCGCCACCCCGACGTCCGGATCCTCAACGGCGGGCGCAAGTACTGGCTCGACCAGGGCCTCAAGCTCGACGTGGACGTACCCACGTACGCGCCCACGAACTATGCGCTGCCTGAGCCCGACTTCAGCCTGCGCGCCTTTCGCGACGACATCCTGCCGCGGATCGGGGATCCGGAGCTGGCGCTCGTCGACGTCCGCAGCCCCGCCGAGTTCGCCGGCGAGATCATCGCCCCTCCAGGCCTGAGCGAGACCGCGCAGCGGGCCGGCCACATCCCTGGTGCGGCGTCGATCCCGTGGGCGCAGACGGTCCGCGAGGACGGCACGTTCAAGAGCGCCGAAGAGCTGGCGACCCTGTACGAGGCCAAGGGGATCACCCCGGATCGCGACATCATCGCCTATTGCCGGATCGGCGAACGCTCGAGCCACAGCTGGTTCGTCCTGCACGAGCTGCTCGGCTACAAGCGCGTCCGCAACTACGACGGCAGCTGGACCGAGTACGGCAGCCTGATCGGGGTGCCGATCGAGAAGCCGGTCGCGGTCGCCGCAGGCACCTAGCCAAAACCCCACGCGGCCACCCCCCGGGCCGCGTCACGTCCACGGCGGGCGCGAATACGCTCGACTGTCGCTGCCTCCTCAGGGACAGTCGACAATTCGCGCTCGCCGGCGATCGGAAAGCACGGACCATGACACCGATCCACAGACCGTCCATCGCAGCCAACCGGGTGACCTCGCCTCTCGCCGGACTCGGATCGGTCCTGGCAGCCCTTTCCCTGGTCCTGGCCGCCTGCTCGGGCCCCGCGAACGGGACAGGCCCGGCCGCCTCGAGCTCGCCGGGCACCACGTTCGCTACCGAGCCCTCCGGCGTCGCCGCCAGTCCGGCCGCGTCCCTGGCCACGCCCGGTCCGCAAGGCTCCCTCAAGCTCGGCTACTTTCCGAACATCACCCATGCCACGGCGATCGTCGGGGTCGAGAGCGGGATCTTCGCCAGGGACCTGGGGCCGGGTGTGACGTTCGAGACGGCCACCTTCAATGCCGGCTCGTCGGCCATCGAGGCCTTGCTGAATGGGGCGGTCGACGCCACGTACATCGGTCCCAACCCGGCCATCAACGGCTACGCCAAGTCGGGCGGGGCGGCCCTGCGGATCATCGCCGGGGCGACGTCGGGCGGTGCATTCCTCGTGGTCAAACCCTCGATCAAGACCGTGGATCAGTTGAAGGGCACGAAGCTCGCCACGCCCCAGCTCGGCAACACCCAGGATGTCGCTCTGCGCACGTGGTTGCTCGACCATGGCCTCAAGACCGATGCCCAGGGCGGCGGCGACGTGTCGATTCTCCCCCAGGACAACGCCCAGACCCTGGAGACCTTCAGCAGCGGGGGGATCGACGGGGCGTGGGTCCCCGAGCCATGGGCCACTCGCCTGGTCCAGGAGGGTGGCGGTACGGTCCTGGTCGACGAGCGCACCCTGTGGCCGGGAGGCCAGTACGTGACCACGCAGCTGATCGTCCGCACGGACTACCTGGCCGCCCACGCCGATATCGTGTCTGCCCTCCTCGCCGGCGACCTCGAAGCCAACGCCCTGGTCAACGACGACCCGGCCAGGGCCCGGCAGCTGACCAACCAGGGGATCGAAAAGATCACCGGCAAGCAGCTCAATACCGCCGTCATCGAGGCTGCCTGGCCGAACCTGACCTTCACCCCCGACCCGATCGCGTCATCGCTCAAGACCTCGGCCGACCATGCCGTGGCGGTGGGCCTGCTGCAGCCGGTCGATCTGAGCGGTATCTACGACCTCGGGCCACTCAACGCGCTGCTCAAGGCGGCGGGCCAACGCGAGGTCAGCGGCCTTTGACGACGAGTGCCGCCCAATCATCGGCTGGTCGGGCTCGAATGGCGATGAGCCGCGACGCGTGGCCGTCGTACGCGGCGATCGCCGCGGTCGGCTACGTGATCTACGGGGTAGGCGCGATTGCGCCGTATCTCAGGACGCAGCTCGCGCTGTCGGATGCGCAGGTCGGGCTGCATTCGACGGCCGTAGCGATCGGCCTTGTGATCGCGGGCACATTCGCCGCGCCGTTGGACCGGCGGCTCGGGGAAGTCCGCGTTCGAGCCGCAGCGATGGGCGCCCTGGCCGTGGCCGTCTTGGTCCTGGCGTTCGCGCCTGCGCTCGCCGCAACGCTGGCGGCTGCGGTCCTCGTTGGGCTCGGCGTGGGCACGATCCTCGGGTATGCCAACGCGCTGCTCGCCCGCCCCGGTGGACGCTCGGCGCGGTTGCGAGTGGCTCGCGCGAATCTCTGGGCGATGGTCGCGGCGTTCGCCTGCCCGATCGTCCTCGCCACCCTGGTCGCGGCAGGCCTGCCGTGGGGACTCGGCCTCGCTCCGGCCATTGCGCTGCTCGTCGTGGTCGCCGTGGGCCTGCGCGACGGTCCGCAGCTCCCGTCGACGTCCAATGCGACGGCGGCCAGCCATCGACTGCCGGCCGGCTACTGGCTGGCCTGGGCCTTCCTGGTTGCGGCCATCGCCGTCGAATTCTCGATCGTCTTCTGGGGGGCCACGCTCGTCGCGCGCCGCACCGGCGTGGACACGCCAACGGCAACCCTGCTTGGCGGTCTGTTCCTGGGCGGGATGTTCGTGGGCCGCCTCGGGCAGAGCCTGGGGCTCGGAACCGGTGGGGACCTGCGGCGGCCGGCGGCGATCGGCGTGGTGCTCGCTGGAGCCGGCGCGTCACTGGCATGGATCTCGACGGCGCCAGTGCCGTCCGGGGCGGGCCTTTTCATCGCCGGATTGGGCGTGGCGGGCCTCTATCCGCTCGGTGTGGCCGCGGCGTTGGCCGCTGCGCCCGGACGACCGACGCTGGCCGGCACCCGGCTTACCCTCGCCTCGGGGACGGCGATCCTCGCTGCGCCGCTGGCGCTCGGTGTCGTCGCCGACGCGACCGGCGTCGTGACCGGCTGGGGGCTGGTCGTCGGGCTCACGCTCGTGGCGCTCGTCCTGGTAGCCCTGCTTCCGGCTCGCCGTC
>JAXDKX010000016.1:0-4355 GCA_034666905.1 Chloroflexota bacterium
TGGCGTGCTCCGGACTCATCGCGCACACCGGCGACGATCTCGTCGCGGATGGCGTCGACCACCTGGTCGAGGAGCGCCCGGATGTCGCGGCCGCGCTCGTCGAGCTGGTCGAGCAATCCAACCCCGGCGGCGACGTCTCCGCGAACGAGCACGTCGACGAATGACTCGACCGCGTCGGCATCGGCCAGTCCCAGGAGGTCGCGCACGTGCGATTCATCGATCCGATCCGGGGCGGCCGACAGGAGCTGATCGAGCATCGACTCGGCATCGCGCATGCCGCCGGCCGCCAGCCGGGCGATCAGATGGATGGCCCCAGGCTCGGCCTGACGACCGTCGGCCGCCAGGATCCGGCTGAGCTTGCCTTCAATCTCGGGGATGGTGAGGCGACGGACGTCGAACCGCTGCAGACGCGAAAGGATCGCCGGCGGGAACAGCGACGGCTCGGTCGAGGCGAACATGAAGACCACGAAGGGCGGCGGCTCCTCGAGCGACTTGAGCAGCGCGTTCCACGCGTCCCTGGTGATCTGGTGCGCCTCATCCAGGATGTAGACCTTCTTGCGCAGTTGGCCGGGCGGGTACGGCAGGCGCTCGCGGAGGTTCCGGACGTCGTCGATGCCGCGATTGCTGGCGGCGTCGATCTCGATCAGATCGAGGGTCGTCCCCTCCCGGATGGAGACGCACGACGGGCAGACGTCACAGGCGTCGCCGTCCCGGAGGTCCGTGCAGTTCACGGCCTTGGCCAGGATCCGCGCGAGGGAGGTCTTGCCAGTTCCGCGCGGCCCGACGAACAGGATGGCATGACCGACACGATCCGCACGGACGGCATTGCGGAGCGTCTCGACCACGGCCTCCTGGCCAACGATCTCGGCAAAGGTCTGGGCGCGCCAGCGTCGATAGAGCGCTTGGTGCGGAACGGGCGAGGTCAGGACCCCCTCCGATCGCGAACGACAGGATTGGCTATGCCGTGCACCCTCCGTCGACCTGGAGACTCCCGTGCCCACCATGACGAGCGGCTCGGGCCAGGCCGTACCGCGGCACTCGACGATGATCGCTTAGTGCTGCTTCCTTCCGGACCTGACACGATTCGCGGTTCGCCGCTGCGCGGGACCCGGCCCTCAACGTCGCATCGCCGGGCGGCGTTCGAGAGCGTAGACCTCGGGAGGGAATTCAGCCCTGCTGGAGCGGATTGCAGGTACAGGGCACCGCTAGTTCCCCGCCTAGCACGGCCCGGGAAGGATACCGCGGTTCCGGAAGCGGAGCGCAGCGGCGCCAACGCGGGCACCGGCCGCCATGCCGGCGCGCGGGAGCTGGCGGAGAGGGCGGGATTCGAACCCGCGACGGGTTGCCCCGAACCGCATTTCCAGTGCGGCGCCATAGTCCACTAGGCGACCTCTCCCGCGGGATACACGCTCCCCGGGATGGCGGGTCCTGGCAAGCTCGCCTCCGGGCGCCGAAGCGAGCGCACTTGAAGGTGCGAGCGCGTGGAGCGCAGGAGCGGACGCCGCCAGGGACCGTCAGATCGAGGAGCGAAGGTGGCGGAGAGGGCGGGATTCGAACCCGCGGTGCTTTCGCACACCGCTTTTCGAGAGCGGCACCATCAACCACTCGGACACCTCTCCGCGGGAGAGGATACCAAACGGGGTTGATCCGACCGCCTGGCCGTCCGATCAGCCCGCGACGAGCGGGGCGAAGAGCGCGTCGACCTCGTCGCGACGAATGCCGCTGACGACCCGGATCCGACGGGGCAGGCTGGCGTGCTGCGCGAGCTGGATGACCGATCCGGCGGCGCCGTCACGAACGTTGGCGACGGCATACACGAGCGCCTCGACGTCGCTCGCCATGAGCGCTCCGACGCACATCGGACAGGGCTCCTGGGTGGCGAAGATCGTGGCGTCGGCGAGCCTGACGGTCCCGAGCTTGCGCGCGGTTTCACGCAGGGCCACGACGACGGCGTGCGCCGTCGGGTCATTCGTCTCCCTGACCCGGTCATGCGCCCGAACGACCATCGCCTCGTCGACCACGGCGACTGCCGCGCACGGACGCTCGCCGCGAGTGAGCGCCAGCTTGGCCTCCTCAAGCGCTTCGCCCATGAACAGCTCGTAGTTCATGCGGCGATGCTAGCAGACGCCGATCTGGGCACCCCCGCGTGCGGTCCCGAGCCTGCTGACGCTACCCAACCGCAACCGGCCTCCTGCAGGTCGCGGCAGTAGCATGGCGCACGCCATGACTACCACCAAACGCATCGCCATCCTCACCGGCGGAGGCGATGTCCCTGGTCTCAATGCCGTCATCAAGAGCGTCGTCTATCGGGCGACCGAGGCGGGCTACGATGTCCTCGGGATCCGACGCGGCTGGGAGGGCCTGACCCACGTCCGGCCCGGCCCCACCCCGGATACGGACTACCTCCGGCCGCTCGATCGGATCAACACCCGGACGATCGAGCGCACGGGTGGGACAATCCTCCACACGTCCCGAACCAACCCGCGCAAGGTGCGCGCCGATGGGTTGCCGAAGTGGATGGACGAGGCAGAGCGCGCTCGCTACCTCGCCGGCGACGGCATCTACAACCTGACGCCGCGGGTGCTCGACAACCTGACCGCGCTCGAGGTCGACCTGCTGATCACCATCGGAGGCGACGACACGCTCTCGTACTCGCAGGTGCTGGTCAACGCCGGTGTCCCACTCGTGGCGATCCCCAAGACGATGGACAACGACGTCCAGGGGACGGAGTACTGCATCGGGTTCTCGACGGCGATCACGCGGGCCAAGGAAGCGATCAATCGCCAACGCACGACGCTCGGGAGTCACGAGCGCATCGGGGTCTTCCGCATCTTCGGTCGCGACGCGGGCTTCTCTGCCCTCTATACGGCCTACGTGACCTCTGCGCGCTGTGTCATCCCCGAGGCGCCCTACGACCTCGATGCCCTGGCTGCCATGCTCGCCGCCGACCATCGCGCGAATCCAAGCCACTACGCATTCGTGATCACGGCCGAGGGTGCCATCTGGCAAGGCGCCCAGATGAGCGACGTCGGGGCAGCGGATGCCTTCGGCCATCGCCACAAGGCGAACGTCGGGGAGGCGCTTGCCGCGGAGCTGCGGGAACGGACCGGGATCGAGACGCTCGCCTCAGAGCTCACCTACGACCTTCGAAGCGGCGAGCCGGACTCGATCGATTCGATGGTGGCCACCACGTTCGCCAACGTCGCCATGGACCTCGTCGAGAGCGGCATCACGGGCCGGATGGTCGCGATCCAGGACGGCAAGTACGCCCACGCCGATTTGCCCGATCCGTCACTCGGGCCACGCAAGGTCGACGTGCCGGCGATGTACAACGTGGCCAGGTTCCGACCACGCTATGACGGCAAGCTCGGCGATCCGATGCTCCTGGTCGGGCTGGACTGAGCGGGGCGACGCCACGACTACCCCTCGAGAGCGGAGAGCGTCCGAATGGCCCTGGCCAGGGCGGACATGTCGTCGTCGCCGTGGCCGCCGGCCACCAGCCCGGTCTCGAGCTGTGCGGCGAGCGCGCTGACCGGCAGAACCGCACCGAGCTGGCCGGCCAGCTCGAGGGCGATCGCCAGGTCCTTGCGGTGGAGCGCGACCTTGAAACCAAGCGGGTAGTCGTTGTCGAGCATTCGGCCGCTTCGGTTGGCAAGGACCCAGCTCTGGGCGGCGCCGCCACCGAGCGCACCGACGACCTGCTCGACGTCGAGCCCAGCCTTGATGGCGAGGACGATGCCCTCCGCCACGCCGAGGTAGGTGCCGGCCAGGATCACCTGGTTGACCGCCTTGACCGCCTGACCGGCTCCGATGGGGCCGACGTGGGTGATCGTCTTGCCCATCGCCGCCAGGACCGGCCGGGCGCGCTCGACGTCGTCGGCATCGCCGCCGACGAAGATGGTCAGGGTGGCGTTCCGAGCACCCTCGCTGCCACCGGAGACCGGAGCGTCGACCATGGACAGTCCGTGCTCCTTGAGCCGAGCGGCAAAGCCCCAGCTCCCGGACGGCGCGATGGTGGAACAGTCGATGATCAGGGTCCCCGGTCGAGCACCACCGACCACGCCGTCGGGCTCGAAGAGAACGGCCTCGACGTCCGGCGTATCCGAGACGCAAATCACGACGATGTCGGAACCGGCAGACGCGGCGGCCGGATTCGCTGCCTCTTCGACGCCGAGCTGGGACAGCTCAGGGGCGCGACCGGCGGTTCGATTCCAGGCGGTGACATGGAAGCCGGCGCGCGCGACGTTGGCGGCCATCGCCGCTCCCATCGTGCCGAGGCCGAGGAACGCCACCTGCGGCTGTTCGGCTGTCATGGATCGATCGTAACGGATGGCCGAGGCTGGAGATCGAAAACC
>JAXDKX010000017.1:0-27422 GCA_034666905.1 Chloroflexota bacterium
GAGCCGCCTCGGCGACTGGATGAGCCGCGCCACCGAACAGATCGAGGCGGGCAATGGCCTGCTCAACGAGAACGAGATTTTCGTTCGGCGGATGCGAGGGCTCGGCACGATCGACCAGAAGACCGCGCTCCGGATGGTCATGACCGGGCCGAACCTGCGCGCCACCGGCGTGCCGTTCGATGTCCGGCGGGCCCATCCCTACAGCGTCTTCCCCGAGCTCGAGTTCGACATCCCGACCCGCTCGGAGGGCGACTGTCTGGCTCGCTACCTGCTGCGGATGGACGAGATCAAGCAGAGCCTTCGGATCATCGATCAGTGCCTCCACCAGATGCCCGATGGACCGATCATGGCCAAGCTGCCGCGGCTGCTGCGGCCGAGGCCCGGCCGGGCGTACGCCGCCGTTGAAGGTCCGCGCGGCCAGCTCGCGACCTACGCGGTCAGCGACGGGACCGACCAGCCGTTCCGGATGCGGATCCACGACCCGTCATTCATCCATCTGCAGTCAGTCGGGCTGATGATGCCGGGCCACCTGATCGCCGACACCATGGCGATCATGGCGTCACTGGATCCGATCATGGGCGGCGTCGACAAGTGACGCGCGGGCAGGCCACCGAATGACGGTCATCAGCCGTTCGTGGGACCGGTTGACCTTGCCCGGGAAGGTCGTCTTCACGGCCGTCCCGATCCTCCTTGCCCTGTTGATCGGCCTGGTCGCGGTCATCGCCATCCTGGGCGCACCAATCCTCGGCATCCTGGTCGCCAACCTGCCGATCGTGCGGTTCGTGCTGGCCGCCACGGTCATCCTCCTGATGACGATCCCGACGGCGTTCCTCCTGATCTACATGGAGATGAAGATCATCGCGCTGATGAACCTCCGGATCGGGCCCGACCGGGTCGGCCCGTTCGGCTCGCTTCTGTCCGTCGTCCACGGGCTGAAGGTGCTGATGAAAGAGGACTTCACGCCGACCGGCGCCGACCCGCTCGTGTTCACCTGGGCGCCCGTCGTGACCTACCTGGCCAGCGTCCTGACCCTGCTGGTCATCCCCTTCGCTCCCGGCCTGTACGGCCAGGACTTCAACATCGCGCTGCTCTACTTCTTCGGGATCGGAGGCCTGTCGGTTGTCGGACTGCTGATGGCCGGCTGGTCGAGCTACAACAAGTACTCGTTGCTCGGCGGCCTGCGCTCGGCCGCCCAGGTCATCAGCTACGAGATTCCGCTGACCCTCTCGGTCGTCGGGCTGATCCTTCTGGCCGGCACGATGAGCCTCAACCAGATCGTCCTGAACCAGTCGGGCTGGTTCACCAGCTGGTATGTCTTCCAGCAGCCGCTCGGCGTGCTGATCTTCTTCATCGCCGCAACGGCCGAGGGCAACCGCACGCCGTTCGACCTGACGGAAGCCGACTCGGAGATCGTGGCCGGCTTCGCCACGGAGTACTCCGGGATGCGCTTCGGCTTCTTCTTCTTCGCCGAATACGTCAACGTCTTCATCCTGTCCGCCCTCACGGTGACCCTGTTCTTCGGCGGCTGGAACGCGCCGTTCCCCTGGCCGTGGCCGGTCACGCTGTCGCTCGATCCGGGCGGCCTCGGGGTCGAGCTCCTGATCCTCGTCGCCGTGGTCCCGCTCCTGCTGACCCTCGTCTTCGCGGTGCCATTCTGGATCGCCAGCTCGCGGATCAAGGGCTGGCAAGCCCTCATCGGCGGCTTCGTCCTCGCCAACCTGTTCCTTGTCGGACTCGTGTTCGTGGCCGGCTACATCGCGCTCGACTGGGTGGCCGGGGTGTTCTGGTTCATGGGCAAGACGTATGCCTTCGTGTTCACGTTCGTCTGGATGCGGGGCACGCTGCCACGCGTCCGGATCGACCAGCTGATGGACTTCGCCTGGAAGTGGTTGCTCCCGGCCTCGCTGCTGAATCTCTTCGTGACGGCCGCCGCCATCGTGGTGGTCAACAAGTGAGCGCCGGTCGATGAGCCTCATCCCCGGCCTCGGAATCGTCAGCGGGATGGCCCTGACCCTGCGCAAGTTCTTCCAGCCCAAGGTCACGGTCATGTATCCCGAGGTCCGGGTGGACCCGCCGCACAAGTTCCGCGGGCGCCTGCAGCTGCTCTACGACGAGTGGGGCACGCTGAAGTGCGAGACCTGCTTCCAGTGCGCCCAGGCCTGTCCCATCGAGTGCATCGACATGGGCGGCATGGATACGCGCGGCCGCTATCACGTCCATTGGGGCGCGCCCGAGACATACGGGGAGCGGCGCGAGGAATCGGCCCTCCGTCGATCCGGCCGGACCGTGCCGGACCCTGCCTATCTGCCGTTCGCGCCGATCGACCTGGCACCGGTCAATACGATCCTCGAGCAGTTCGACCACGATCCGGCCCACATGCTCGAGATCCTCGAGGCGACCCAGGCGGCCTATGGCTACCTGCCGGTCGCATCGCTCAAGCGGATCAGTCAGCTCACCGGGGCGTGGTACGCGATGATCTACGGCACCGCGAGCTACTACGCCCACCTCCGGTTCGAACCGCCGACCGCGACGATCCAGGCGGCCGCGGTCGAGGCGCACCGGCCGTCCGAGGCCACCTACCTGATCGCCTTCGACACGGCGCTGGCCGGGAGCGGCGAGCGCCCGAAGCCGCAGGCCCAGGCCTGAACCGATGGCCGATGTGCTGACCACCCCGGCGGACTGGCCGGCGATCCTCCTCGCGCGGCCCGCGGCGGCGGACCCAACCGACCTCGACGCGGCGGTGCGGGCGGGCGCCTTCGATGGCCTGCGTCGCGCGATCCGGGACCTCGGAGCGACCGGAACCATTGCGACGATCGGCGCTTCCGGCCTGCGCGGCCGCGGCGGCTCGGGCTTCCCGACGGTCGAGAAATGGCGCGTGGCGTCGAACACGGAGGCGCCTCGACGCTACGTCGTGGCCAACGGGTACGGCGCCGACCCGGCAGCCGGCACGGATCGGTTCCTGATGGAGGCCGAACCGTTCGCGGTGATCGAGGGAGCCGCGATCGCGGCGTTCGCGATTGGGGCGACGGAGGCGATCATCGCTGTCCGCACGGAGGCAACCGAGACGATCCGACGCGTGGAGGCGGCCCTCGCTGCAGCCGAGGACGCCGGCTTTCTCGGCTTCGATGTTTTCGGCTCCGGACTGGACCTCACGATCTCGGTTCGTGGCGTCCAGGGCGCGTACATGCTCGGCGAGGAGACCGTGCTGCTGAAGGCACTCGAGGGCAAGCGCGGCCAGCCCGAGCAGCGGCCCCCGCACCCGGCCGAGCGAGGCCTGCACGGGATGCCGACCGTCGTCAACAACGTCCAGACCCTGGCCGCCGTGCCCTGGATCCTTCGACACGGCGCGCCCGCGTTCGTCGCGACCGGGAGGCCAGGCAACGCGGGAACGATCCTGGTCCAGGTGCGGACGCCGGCCGGAGCCGGCATCGCAGAGGTGCCGCTTGGGACGCCACTTCGGACGGTCGTCGAGCTCGGCGGTGCCCTGCCCCAGGGCCGCACGATCAAGGCCCTCCTGATAGGCGGCCCATCCGGCGGCCTGCTCCCGGCCGAGCTGCTCGACACGCCCTACGACTTCGAGTCGCTTCGCGCCGTGGGCGCCCATATCGGCTCGGGTTCCGTGGTCGTGGCCGACGACCGGGCCTGCGTCGTGGACCTGGCCCGACTGCTGACGCGGTTCTGCGCGAACGAGGCCTGTGGCAAGACGATCCCGTGCCGGATCGGGACCCGCCGGCTCGTCGAGATCGCCGATCGGATCGTCGATGGGCGACCCCGCCCGACGGATCCCGAGCTCCTGGCCGACCTGTCGACCGACATCGTGGCCTCGGCGTTGTGCGACCACGAGCGGCTGACGACCTTCCCGCTCTCGAGCGGGATGCGATACTTCCGGTCCGAGCTCGACGAGCACATCCTGCGCAGCTCCTGCCCGGCCGGCGTCTGCCACCCGATCGCGGTGGCCGCCGGCGCGATCCCATAAGGCGACCATGGCTGACCTGATCACGCGCCCCGACACCGACGCCCGCGCAATGGAGCCAGAGACGCTCGTCGAGCGCCTGCTGGAAACCCAATCGCCGCAGCGGCCCCAGTCGTCGCCGCGCATCCGGATCGAGGTCGACGGCCGCGTCATCGAGGGATTCGAGGGCCAGACGATCCTCGAGGTCTGTCGTGACAACGGGATCGAGATTCCGACGCTGTGCTACGAACCGAAGCTGCCCGGCTTCGGGGCCTGCCGGATGTGCGTCGTCGAGGTCGAGGGCGAGGAGCACCCGCCAATCTCGTGCTCGCGTCTGTGCGAGCCCGAGATGAAGGTCCAGACCCAGACAGAGGAAGTCCGCCGCCTTCGTCGGACCAACCTCGAGCTGATCTTCTCCGACCACAACGCGTACTGCCTGCCGCCCTGCCAGAACAAGTGCCCGAGCCACATCGACATCCCGGGCTTCCTCAAGGCCAACGCAGAGGCCGACTGGCGGGAGTCGACGCGGATCTTCAAGCGGACGATCCCGTTCCCGAGCGTCCTTGGACGCGTCTGCCCGGCCCCGTGCGAGGAGCACTGCCGGCGCGACGAGGTGGACGAGGCGATCGCAATCCGCGACAGCCATCGCTACGCCGGCGACCAGGTCATCAAGTCGATGCTGGACGAGGGCGTGGATCCGCCGCTCCCGTTCGAGCGGCAGGCGCCGTCGGGCCGCCGGGCGGCCGTCATCGGCTCCGGTCCGGCCGGCATGAGCGCCGCGTTCTACCTGCTGCTCGCCGGCCACGACGTGACCGTGTTCGAGCGCGATCCGGCACCCGGCGGGATGCTCCGCTACGGGATCCCGCAGTACCGGCTGCCCAAGATCGAGGTCCTCGAGGCCGAATACGAGTCCGTCACCAGGCTCGGCGGCAAGATGGTCTGCAACAGCGCGCTCGGTGTCGATTTCGGCCTGGACGACCTGGTCAACCAGGGCTTCGACGCCGTGGTCGTGGCGACCGGCTGCTACGAGACGAACAAGCTCGGCATCCCGGGCGAGGACGCGGCGGAATGCCTCGACGGGCTCGAGTACCTGAGGACGGCGACCCTGGGCCTTCCCTACCCCAACCACGCCGGCAGGCGCGTGGTGGTGATCGGCGGTGGGTTCACCTCGATGGACTGCTCGCGGACCTCCATCCGCCAGGGGGCGAAGGAAGTCACCCTGGTCTATCGCCGCGACATGAAGGACATGCCCGCCTCGAACGAGGTCCACGAAGCGATCGAGGAAGGCGTCACCGCCATCTTCCAGGCCGGGCCGGTCCGGGTGATCGTGGACGACGCAGGCAAGGTCACCGGCGTCGAGTTCATTCGCATGGCCCCCGGCGCGCCGGACGCGTCCGGACGACGCCGGCCCGAGCCAGCGCCGGGCACCGAGTTCACGATCCCGTGCGATCGGGTCCTGCTGGCCATCGGCCAGGGCCCGGACCTGACCTGGATCGGCCCAGGCTCCGAGGGACCGGAAGCCACGAAGCAGCGCCGGCTGAAGGCGGACGCGGTGACCTTCGAGACGGGCCGTCCCGGCGTCTTCGGGACTGGCGATGTCCGGGTCGGCGCGGCCACCGTGGTCCAGGCGATCGCCGAGGGACGGCGGGCCGCGTACGCCGTCGACGCCCACCTCAAGGGCCTCGACCTGTCGGTGATCCGGACTCGCCAGACCCTGGCCGAGCCACAGCCCGAGTTCCTCTCGATCGTGCCGTTCACCAGCGAGATCAAGGCGCCGCGCTACCGGATGACCGCGCTCGAGGCCGAGCAGCGCAATCACAGCTACATCGAGTACGAGCTGCCCTACACGCGCGAGGAGGCCGTCGCCGAGTCGACCCGGTGCCTCCAGTGCACGTGCGAGGCGATCGGCTTCTGCGATCTCCGTCGCCTGGGCATCGAGTACGGGACCACGCTCCAGACCCTGGAGCCGCAATTCAACTCGGGCGCCGGCTATCGGAGCGTCACCGAAAACCGGTTCACCGGCACCAATCACGACTACATCCGCGACGACTCGCATGCCTTCATCCTGCGCGAGCCGTCACGCTGCATCGACTGTGGCCGCTGCGCCCAGGTCTGCTCCGAGGTGGTCGGTGCGGCCTGCTACGACTTCATGCGGATCGGGTTCGACTCGCTGGTGACCACACCGCTCGACATGAGCCTGAACGACACGCCGTGCGTGTCCTGCGGGCGCTGCGCCGAGACGTGCCCGACGGGCGCGCTCATGCCCAAGCCGCGCGTCCTCCAGAAGTACGAGGTGGACGAGAGCCGCTGCATCCTGTGTGGCATCTGCGTGGACGCCTGCCCGTACGACGCGCTGCGAGACGGGGCGGACATCGAGCTGTCGCACACGAGCCGCGACGAGCCGATGATCGACCTCATGGCCATCGCCGCGATCGATCGCGAGACGGAGGTCACGTATATCCGGCGCGAGCGCGACTGGGCGTCACGGGCGGCGGCCGCGGGCCGGATCGTCGACACTGCCCGGATGCTGCCGATGCTGCCCCCGACGATCGGCGGGATCGCCGGCAACGGGAACGGCCATGGCCACGCCCATGGCAACGGTCACGGCGGCGGGACGGCCATCGCACCCTCCCACCACGAGTAGACGACGGACGTGGCCCGCCGGCTGATCCCGATCCTCCTGGCCCTGTTCGTGATGGGGACCGTGACCGGGATCGCCGCGATCATGATCGTCTTCCTGGGCCAGGACTGGGCCGACGCCCTCTTCTGGATCCTGGCGGCGATCATGATCGGTGCCGCCCTCCTGGTCGTCACCATGCGCGACATCATCCGGTGCGGCCTGGCGATGATCGTCTGCTTCGGTGCGCTGGCCGGCATCTACGTGGTTCTCGGCGCCCCACTGATCGCGGCCGCGCAGGTGATCGTCTACATCGGGGCGATCAGCGTGCTGATCCTGTTCGCGATCATGCTGACCCAGACCAAGGACGCCCCAAGCCGGCTCGTCTTCCAGACCCAGGCCGTACCCGCGGCGTTCGCCTCGATCGTCATCGCGATCGTGATCGCCCTGGCCGTCGGCGCAACCGATTGGGGCGCCGTGGCCCGGCGCATCCGGCTCGGCACCGACGCGCTCTCGCAGGTGCTGTTCCACGACTTCGTCCTGCCGTTCGAGGTCGTCAGCGTGCTGCTCCTGGCCGCGGTGATCGGTGGTGTCTTCCTGGCCAAGCGCGAGCCGGGCGGCCCATCGTGAGCAACAGTCTCGACGCCTACCTCGTCCTGTCTGGCCTCCTCTTCGCGATCGGCTCGTTCGGGTTCCTCGCCCGTCGCAACGCGATCAGCATGCTGATGTCGATCGAGCTGATGCTGAATGGGGTCAACCTGGCGATCGTCGCGTTCGGGGCGTTCATCCCCGCACTCGGGGCGCAGGGCTCGGTCATCGCCCTGATCGTCATCGCGGTAGCTGCCGCCGAGGCCACGGTCGGCCTGGCCATCGTGATCGCCATCTTCCGGAACAAGAAGACACCACTGGTCGATGAATACGACGCCATGAAACAGTGAGCTGGGAGACGCTGATCCCGCTGATCGCCATCCTGCCGCTGGCCGGCTTTGCGGTCTCGGCGCTGATCGGTCGGCGACTCGGCAAGCAGGCCCATTGGATCCCCGTCGGAGCGGTGTTCCTCACCTGGCTGATCGCGATGGGGGTGGCGTTCTCGGCCCTGACTGGCGCGGCACCGTTCGGCGAGCACGGCTTCGGCGTCCACCTCTTCCAGTGGATCCCGGCCGGCGGCTTCCAGGTCGATGCCGGCTTCTACGTCGACAACCTGACGGCCTGCCTGCTGATCGTCGTGACCACCATCGGACTGCTGGTCCACGTCTACTCGATCGGCTACATGAGCCACGACCCGGGTTACTGGCGCTTCTTCGCCTACCTCAACCTGTTCATGTTCTCGATGCTCCTGCTCGTCCTGGCGGACAGCTTCCTGGTCGTCTTCGTCGCCTGGGAGCTGGTCGGCCTGTCGAGCTACCTGCTGATCGGGTTCTGGTACCGGAAGCGAACCGCCGCGCTGGCCGCCAAGAAGGCCTTCATCGTCAACCGGGTCGGCGACGTCGGCTTCGCGCTGGGGATCATGCTCATCTTCGTCAGCCTCGGGACGCTCGACATCCGCGAGGTCGTCGCCCGGATCGGCGAGCTCGACGGCACGCGCATCACGATCATCTCGCTGCTGATCTTCGCCGGGGCGATGGGCAAGAGCGCCCAGTTCCCGCTGCACGTCTGGCTGCCGGACGCGATGGAGGGGCCAACGCCGGTGTCCGCCCTGATCCACGCTGCGACGATGGTCAATGCCGGGGTCTACCTCGTGGCCCGGACCAACCCGATCTTCGCGCACGCGCCGTCGGCGCTCGTGGTCGTCGCTGCGATCGGGATCTTCACGGCGATCCTCGCGGCCTCGATCGCGATGACCCAGACGGACATCAAGCGGGTCCTCGCCTACTCGACGCTCAGCCAGCTCGGCTACATGTTCGCGGCCCTCGGCGTGGGGGCGTGGACCGCTGCGATCTTCCACCTCATGACCCATGGCTTCTTCAAGGGCCTGCTGTTCCTCGGTTCGGGCTCGGTGATCCATGCCGTCCACGAGGAACAGGACATGCGGCACATGGGTGGCCTGGCTCGCAAGATCCCGATCACCTACGCGACGATGCTCGTCGGCGCCCTGGCGATCTCCGGGATCCCACCACTGGCCGGCTTCTTCTCGAAGGACGAGATCCTGGGCGAGTCATTCAAGAACGGCTTCCTGTGGGTCTGGGCGGTCGGCTTTGTGGTCGCCGGATTGACGGCCTTCTACATGTTCCGGCTGATCGGGCTCACCTTCTGGGGCAACTTCCGTGGCCCGAAGGCGGTCTGGGACAAGATCCACGAGTCGCCGCTGGTCATGACCGTGCCACTCGCGCTGCTCGCGATTCCGTCCGTGCTGCTCGGTCTCGATCTCGGCCTCCCCTTCGGTGCCAGCACGATCACCGGCTGGCTGAAGCCCGTCTTCGAGGGCGGCCAGCAGGTGCTCCACGGTGGGATCGAGGAGGCACCCTTCAGCCTGTTCGGCATCGACGGCGTCCTGATCCTGGCCAGCGTCACGGTTGCGGTCGTCGGGATCGCCGTGGCCTGGCGGCTCTTCGGCGCCGAGATCGGCACCATTCGCCTGCCGGCTCGTCCGGAGCGCGTCCGCGAGCTCAGCGCTCGGGTCCCGTTCCTCTATCGGGCCTCGCTCAACAAGTGGTGGTTCGATGACCTCAACCACCTCCTGTTCATCGTGATCGGCGGACGGATCGCGGCCGCTTGCTGGTGGTTCGACCGCGAGGTGGTGGACGGAACCGTCAACGCGATCGGTGGCGGGACGATCGAGGCCGGACGCGGCCTCCGGCACATCCAGACCGGGCGGGTCCAGAACTACGCACTGGGGATCGCTGTCGGGCTGATCGTGATGGCCGGCTCGTACCTGCTGCTCACGGGTCGCTGACGATGGACGTCACGGCCATCCCGATCCTCGCGATCATCGTCTTCCTGCCCCTGGTCGGGGCCATCGCGGTCGGGATCGCCCCCGCATCGGCCGCCCGGCCGCTGGCCCTCGGGTTCGCGCTGCTGACGTGGATCGCCTCGCTCCTGCTGCTCGTTGGCTACCTCCCGGGCCGCCCCGGCTTCCAGTACGTCGAGACCGTCCAGTGGATCCCGTTCTTCGGGATCCAGTACAAGGTCGGCGCCGACGGCCTGGCCGTGGCGCTCGTCGTGCTGACGACGACCCTGTCGTGGATCTCGATCCTCGCCAGCTTCAAGCCGATCCAGACGCGAATCAAGGAGTACATGATCTCGTTCCTGATCCTCGAGGTCGGGATGATCGGCGTGTTCGTGGCGCTGGACACGTTCCTCTTCTACATCTTCTGGGAGATCGTCCTCGTCCCGATGTACCTGATCATCGGGATCTGGGGTGGCGCCAACCGGATCTACGCGACGATCAAGTTCGTTCTCTACACCCTGGTCGGCTCCCTGCTCATGCTGGTCGCGATCCTGGCCACGGCGTACGCCTACCAGGCGGGGCACAACGGGTCATGGGTCGGCGCCTTCGATTTCGAGGTCCTGCGGACTTACGCGGGGACCGGCGGATTCAGCGATGGCCTGCAGCTGGGCGCGTTCCTCGCGTTCTTCCTCGCGTTCGCGATCAAGGTCCCGATGTTCCCGTTCCACACCTGGCTGCCGGATGCCCACACGGAGGCGCCGACGGCCGGGTCGGTGATCCTGGCCGCGGTCATGCTCAAGCTCGGGGCGTACGGGTTCATCCGCTTCGCGGTCCCGCTCTTCCCCGCCGCTGCCCAGACGTTCGCGCCGGCAATCATCGTGCTGTCGCTCATCGCGATCATCTACGGCGCGATCGTCGCCCTCGTCCAACCGGACCTCAAGCGCCTGGTGGCCTATTCGTCGGTCAGCCACATGGGCTTCGTGACCCTTGGCATCTTCGTCTTCACCGAGCAGGGTCTCCAGGGAGCCGTGCTCCAGATGATCAACCACGGATTGATCACGGGCGCCCTGTTCCTGCTCGTCGGGGTCATCTACGAGCGAACCCATGACCGGACGATCGCGAGGATGGGCGGCCTCGCGGCCCGGACCCCGGTCTATGCCGCGATCTTCGGCTTCTTCGTCTTCGCGTCCGGGGGCCTGCCAGGCCTGTCCGGCTTCATCGGCGAGTTCCTGGTCCTCGTGGGGACGTTTGCCGCCAATCCGTACGCCGCCGCGGTGGCGACCTTCGTGATGATCCTTGCCGCGGCATACCTGCTGTTCATGTTCCAGAGGATCGTGTTCGGCGAACTGTCCGACTTCCTGGCCGGGCTCGGCGACCACCTGACCGACATCAGCCCGATCGAGATCCTGACCCTGGTCCCGCTCGGCACGCTGGTGGTCGTCTTCGGCATCCAGCCCGGCGTCCTGCTGAACCTCTTCAGCGGGACCGTCCGCGACACGCTCGAGGCGGTCACGCCTGCAGCGGCGATCCCGATCCCGCCGGGCGTCGTGGTGGCCGTCATCGGGCTGATCGTGGTCGGCATCGTGGCTCGGATCGGGTGGGTGCTCATGCGCCCACGCTCGGGTGCCAATCCGGGGACGTCGGTGGCGGTGCAGCCGGAAGCCGGGGCCGCGCATTGAGCTGGCAGGACGTGCAGGTCGTCGGACCGCTCGTCGTGGCGATCCTGACCGCCTGCGCCATCGTGGTCATCGACCTGGTCCGACCCGGCCGATCGGCGGTCGCGGTGGCGAGTGCGCTGATCGGCCTGGCGATCACGGCTGCCGTGACGCTCGCCGTTGGATCGACGCCCGGCAGCGCGTTCCAGGGGGCGTACCGCGTCGACGCGCTGACGACCTTCCTCGACCTGCTGTTCATCGCGATCATTGCCATGACGATCGTGTTCGGCCCGGACTACCTGGTCCCGCGCGGCCTCCCGGTCGCCGAATTCGCGGCGATCCTCGTCTTCGCCATGAGCGGGGCGATGCTCATCGCGGCGTCGACGGACCTCCTGCTGCTCTTCCTGGGGCTCGAGCTCATGGTCCTGCCCGGCTACATGCTGGCGGGCTTCCACAAGACCGACGCCTACTCGACCGAAGGGGCGATCAAGTACTTCCTGCTCGGGTCGTTCAGCTCGGCCATCTTCCTGTTCGGCCTGGCCTTCGTCTGGGGCCTCACCGGGACCACACGGGTGGACGAGATCGCCGCGAAACTGGCGGCCATCGTCGCGGGGACCGCGCCATTGGCGCCGGGGCTGGCGATGGGCCTCGCGTTCATGACCACGGGCGTCGCCTTCAAGATCGCCGCCGTGCCATTCCACTACTGGACGCCTGACGCCTACCAGGGCTCGCCGACGCCGATCACGGGCTACCTGTCGGTGCTCCCCAAGGTCGGCGCATTCGCCCTGATCCTGCGGCTCTTCGTGGAGACGCTCGGGCCGCTCTCCAACTGGTGGCTGCCGGTCATGATCGTCCTGGCGACCCTGACGATGACCCTGGGCAACCTCGTCGCGCTGACGCAGGACAACGTCAAGCGGATGCTCGCCTACAGCTCGATCGCCCACACCGGGTACATGCTCGTCGGGCTCGCGGCGTGGGCCGGCGATGGGCAGGGCCGGATCGACGGCCTCGAGGCGCTCCTTTTCTACGGGGTGGCCTACGCGTTCATGAATCTCGGGGCCTTCGCGGTCATCGCCGCCCTGCAGAAGCGGACCGGCGTGACGTCGGCCCTGTCGACCTTCGCCGGGCTGGGGCGGCGCGAACCCGTGCTGGGCATCCTGATGACCCTGTTCCTGCTGTCGCTGACCGGGATTCCGCCCACGGCCGGCTTCTTCGCCAAGGCCAACGTCATCATCGCGGCCGTCCAGGCCGGGGGGCCCCTGACCGCCCTTGCGGTGATCACCGTGCTCAACGCGGCGGTTGCGGCCTTCTATTACCTGCGGGTGGTGGTCTACATGTTCATGCGGGAGCCCGCCAGCGAGACGCCCGCCCTGCGCCATGGTGCGCTGCTGTGGAGTGGCCTGGCGGCGGCCACGGCCCTCACGATCCTGCTCGGGCTGTTCCCGACTGCCCTGCTGGAAGCCGCGGGGCACGCGGCACAGGCGCTGGTCCCGGGCTGAGGGACCAGCTAACCGCAGACCAGCGGCTTCGCCACCGGGTGAGCATCGGCCGGGGAAGCGGCCTCCTCCTGCGAGAGCGGGGTGGCAACGACCTGCAGCTTGCCCGGCGTGCCCTTGGGCCCCTCGGAGGTCTGGAGCCAGAGCTCCTCGGTCCTGGCCGCGATGGCATCGTTCAGGTCGGTCTGATGACGGCGGACCTCGCTGATCTCGTACAGGAAGCGCTGGTCGTCACTCGTCCAGACCTCGACGACCATCCCAAGCAGGCTCTTCCCGTTCTGGATCTTCGACGCGTCGAGCAGCGGCAGGAACATGCCCGTCCGGGCGTGCGCATAGAGATAGATGCCCCGACCCTCGCCCGGCTGCCCCAGGTCCTGCAGGTACATCGCCACGTTGCACAGCGGGTAGGCGTTCGGGCCGCCGGGCGGCTTGACCACCGGCAGGTCGATCTTCAGCGCCGCGATTCGGACCCGCGTCGCGACCCGATCGACCGCGGCCGATGGGCTCGCCGTCGGGGCCTCCAGGGAAGCGAGAGGCGGGAGGGTGATCAGCGGCGTGCTGGTCGGTGGCGCGGTGATGACGACGGGTGACGGCGGTGGCGATGACGGCAGCGGGTCCGCCGCCGCTCCGCCGGTGTACGACATGAGACCCGCGACAAGGAGCGTCACGCCGAACGCCGTGAGGAGCGCGGGCAGAACTCGGGTGCGGATCCCGTCCGCGATGTGGGCCATGGGAGCGGATCGTAGCAGCGGCCCCTGAGAGCCGCCTTCGGCCGCTCGTACTGGTACCCTCGGACCTCATGGGGCCCCGATTTGCGATCGCCGCCGGGTTGCTGGCCGGTCTCGGCGTGGCGGCCATCCTCGTCATCGGCGTCCTTGCCCTGTCGCCCGATCCGTCCGTCCCAGCCGCTCCCACGCCCTCGATCGCCCTCGAGTCGAACGAGCCGAGCGCGAGTCCGGCCAGCCCATCGGCCTCGACAGCGTCGGCCACCACGCCGGCGCCCGGCTCACCCGCCGCGTCCGCGAGCCTCGGTGCCGGGTCCGGATTCCACATCGGGCAGCAGGCGCCGAGCCTGGTCGTCCCCCAGGTCGGCGGCGCGACGATCGATCTCGCGGCCCTTCGGGGCAAGCCCGTCTGGGTCAATTTCATGGCCACCTGGTGCCCGCCGTGCCAGGACGAGTTCCCCCTGATGAACGGGTTCGCCGCCCGCTACGGCAGCAAGGGCCTCGTCGTCCTGGCAATCGACGTCAAGGAGGAGGAGGGCGTGGTCGCGGGGTTCGCCCGGGGGCTTGGTGCCACGTTCCCGCTCGGGCTCGACGGCGACGGCCACGTCGCCCAGACCTGGGACGCCATCGCGCTGCCTGTCCATTTCTGGATCGACGCCAAGGGAGTCGTCCGCGACGGAGCTCTCGGAGGAATCGGCGCCGACGTGATGGCCCGCGGGCTCCGATCCATCCTGCCCGGGGTCGACGTCACGCCTTGATCACGGCGCACGGACGCCGCCTGGCCGCCAGCCAGGCGTCCGGGCAGGCGGACCTCGACCGGGTCCTGGGCCGCCCCGGTCGGCTGCTCATCGTGTCGGACTTCGACGGAACCCTGGCCGAGGGTTCGCGCGACCCCGCGGCGGCAGCGATCGTTCCGCTGGCTCGCCGCGCGCTCCGCCGCATGGCCGGGATCGAGCTCCGCCGGCCGATGCGACTGGCCGTGGCGATCCTGACCGGGCGTGCCGCCGCCGATGTTGCAGCGCGGGTCCGGGTGGGCGGCATCAGCTATCTCGGCGACCACGGTCTCCAGATCGGGACGTTCCCGCGAGGCCGCCCCGCGGAGGTCATCGTGGCCACGATTGCGGCGGGTCATGAAGCGTCGCTCGAGCCCGCGGCGATCCTCGCCGACCGCGTGCCGGTGCTGCTGGGGTCGCCGTCGTGGCTGTTCGTCGAGCGGAAGGGCCCATCCGTCGCGTTTCACGTCCGCCAGGCCGAGGATCGGGCGGCTGCCAGGTCGGCGGTCGAGGCGGCGATCGAGATGGTCGATCGCGAGCTTCCTGCGCACGAGCTGGCCCACTATCGCGGGAGGCTCGTCGTCGACCTGCGGCCACGTTCGGCCGGGGGCAAGCGCGAGGCGCTCGAGCGACTCATGGCGGACGTTCGACCGACCGGGGTGATCGCCTTCGGCGACGACGTCAGCGATGCCGACGCCTTTGCCGTCCTCCGGTTCGCGCGCGACGCGGGTGCCATCGATGGCCTGGCGATCGGCGTGACAGGCCCCCACGGTGTCCCCGACGAGGTCCGCGAGGCGGCCGACCTCGTGCTGGCCACCCCGTTCGAGGCGGCCCGGATGCTGGCCGGTATCGCCCGTGCCCTCGAGCGCGAGCCCGGCGACTAGATCCAGTCGATCTTGCGCAGGACGATCGCCGCGGCCGAGGCCAGCCCGATCGTGATCGCCGTCACCAGCCAGAAGCCGCCGGCCTCCTTGCCACCGAGCGCCGTACCAGCCTCGCTCATGCCGAAGATTCCCGCGATCGCACCGACGCCGGCGAGGATCACGGTGACCCCGGTCAGCCGCTTCATGATGATCGACAGGTTGTTGTTGATCGTGCTCAGGTAGACGTCGAGGGTGGCCGACGCCAGCTCGCGGTAGTTGTCGAGCTCGTCGGTCAGCCGGATGATGTGGTCGTAGATGTCGCGGAAGTAGACGAGCTCGTCATCGTCGATCAGCGCGATGTCGCGGTTGGTCAGCTGGTTGAAGACCTCGCGCACTGGGCCGACGGCGCGCCGGACCTCGATCAGCTCGCGCTTCAGCACGAAGAGGTGCTCGAGGGTGTCGGGGCTGGCCTTGCGGACTACCTCGTTCTGGACCTCGTCGATCGCGTATCCGAGGCGGTCGGCGAACGGGAAGTAGTCGTCCACGATGTCGTCGGCGAGGGCCCACAGGAGGTGGTCGGGGCCGTGTCGGAGGATCGGCTCGAGGCCGGAGCGCAGGTGGTTCGACTCGCGCGGGTCCCAGCTCTCCTCGTGCACGGTCAACAGGAAGCCCGGCCCGAGGACGATGTCCAGCTCGGACGGCGCGACCTTCTCGTCGTAGGTCAGATGGAACAGGACGATGTGGATCACACCGTCGGTCGTCTCGATCTTGGCTCGCTGATCTCCCTCGAGCACGTCCTCGACGATCAGCGGATGCAGCTGCAGGGCCCTGCCGACCACCTTCGCCTGCTCGACGCTGGGTGACGTCAGGTCGATCCAGACGGACGCGCTGGGCGGCTTGCACAGGTCCGGCAGGGCGGCGATCGCCTCGGAACCTTCGAGCTCCTTGACCGTGTCGCCGTCGACCGCGACGACCCGGATCGTTGCCGGCTTCAGGGCCGGCCGAGGCGCCACGGCCTCAGAGGGCAAGGCCGGGTTCTGAGGGGTCGAGGCCATCGGCGTCCGGTCCTTGCGCGGCGGGTGCAACGCGCGCCAGCATACCCGCCCGCCGAGCGCGCCGGCCGCCGAGCGCGAGAGAGGGTGGAATCGCGAGGAGCGTGACCCCCGCCGCGACCACGAACAGGCCGACCATGATCCCGGCGGCCTCGCGGGACGCCCATTCCTCGAGCGCATCGACGACGAACGGATCCTTCAGCGGCCGGTCCCGCAGGGCTTCGGGGATGAGCTGCCGGTAGGCATCAGGCGTGGCGTAGATCTCCGAGGCGAGTCGATCGATGGTCGTGGAGCCGTACGCGGTCAGGATCGCGAGCCCCACGGCCATGCCGATCATGCGGGCTACCGTGACCACGGCCGATGCGACCCCGAACGCCCGACGCCCGGCCGCTTCGACGGCGGCGGTCGACCGTGGCGTCACGGTCAGCCCGAATCCGAATCCGTACAGGCCGAGCGAGAGGGCCACCGTCCCGATCGAGGTATCGGAGCTCCACGCGGCCATCGCCACGAGACCGCAGATGCTGAGCGCCAGGCCGACCAGCGTGACCAGCCTGAGCGAGAGGAGGCGGACGATGAAGCCCGAGGCGAGCGCACCGAGCGCCGTGGCCCCGGCGAGGGCGCCGAGTGCCAGCCGTTGCTCGTCCGGACCGCCGTAGAGCACGCGATCGACGAAGACGGCGCCGCCGATGATCGCCGTCGCGAAGCCGTACCCGGTCAGCAGGGAGACGAGCGCCGCCGAGCTGAACGTCACGCTGCCGAAGAGTCGGGGATCGAGGAACGGATCGTGGACACGCAGACCGCGAACGACGGCGATCGCGGTCGCGAGGGCGGAAATCCCGAACAGGCCGAGCGTCACGAGGCCTGGGTCCGCCGCGCTGCCGGCAAGCTGCTTCGTCCCCAGCAGGGTCAGGGCCACGAGCCCGCCAACGAGCGCCATGCCGAACCAGCCGGCGCCGAGGACGTCGATGCGGCCGGGACGGCGCGGCGTCTCCCAGCCGCCGGAGGCGGCCCAGGCGAGGACCAGGGCGACGATTCCGACCGGGACGTTGAAGTAGAAGACCCAGCGCCACGCGGGCACGAGGACCGCCGTCAGGGGGTCGTTCGGACCGGCTCCGACCGCGGCGATCGCGCCCTCCGCGTGGATCGACCCCAGGATCGCGGCGCCGACGGCCGGACCCGCCGCCATGCCGAGGAATGTCAGGGCGCCGATGACGCCGAGCGCCCGCGGACGCGACGGGCCCTCGAACAGGTGGGAGGCCGCGGCCGTGCCGACGGGGACGAGGACACCGCCGCCTGCCGCCTGGACGAGCCGTGCCGCGATGAGCTGATCGAGGCTCTGCGCGGCACCGGCCAGCGCGGACCCGACGACGAAGACGCCGAGCGCGGCGATGAACAGCCGGCGAGCGCCCCACAGGTCGGCAAGCCGGCCGGCGAGGGGCATGGTCACGATGTAGACCAGCAGGTAGCCGTTGATGATCCAGCTTGCCTTGCGCAGCTCGATCCAGGCCGAGGCACCGTTCGGTGCGGCAAGGTCAGCGAGGATGGATGGCAGCGCCACCGCGGTGACCATCAGTTCGAGGCCGGCGAGGAAGACCCCGCTGCCGAGCACGGCGAGCAGCACGAAGGCCCCGCGAGGGTTCATCACAGAGGAGTGTAGTTGGGCCGTCGGGCGTCCCTGTGCACTACCAGGCCGCCGGCGCGCTTGACACCTCGTCCAGCCCGGCCTAGCATCAGCCGCGATACATAAACCGTGGTTGATGCAACTGCGGCGCACCGGAGTCCCCACCCTGTCCCCAAGCCGAGTCCGAGTCCGCAGCACCATTGCCGCGGCCGTTGCCCAGCCCGAGGAGCTTCGCCAGCTGCGGGCGTTCCACAAGGCGCTCGCCGACGTGAATCGCCTCCGGATCGTGCGGCGCCTCGCCGGCGGCGACGCCACCGTGACGGAGCTGACCGACCACGTCGGCCTCTCCCAGCCCCTCGTGTCGTGGCACCTCGGCCGGTTGCGGGCGGCAGGCGTCGTCGAGACTCGCCGCCAGGGCCGCGAGACGGTCTGCCGTCTCCGAGGCGAGGCCTTTGCCGAGTTCGCGGCCCGTGAGCGCGCCGTCCTCGGGTTCGTGGGTTGATGGTGACGATCTCGAACGACTCCAGGACCAGGATCAAACGGGCGTTCGAGCCAGTCGCCCTGGGCCTCGGCCGGCTCGGCCTGACACCTGACGGCCTGACGCTGATCGGCTTTGTGATCACCGTCGTCGGCGCCGTCCTCATCGCGCAACAGGCGTGGGTCGCCGGCGGCATCGTCGTCTTTGTCGGCGGAATCTTCGACATGTTCGATGGCACCCTTGCCCGGGCGACGGGACGGGTCACCGCGTTCGGCGCCTTCATGGACTCGGTCTTCGATCGTGCCGGCGAGGTCGTCGTCTACATCGGCGTGGTGATCGGCCTCCAGGCGCTCGGCATCCTGAACGGGACCGCGCTCGCCGCCGCCGCCATGGGATCCGCGATGCTGGTGAGCTATACGCGTTCGAAGTCCGAGGGCCTCGGCTTCACTGCCGGCACCGGCATGGCGGCGATCGGGATCATGCCGCGTGAAGTTCGTCTCGTCATTCTCAGCCTCGGCGTGATCCTCGCCGGGCTCCTCGGGACGTTGCCCGATAACGCCTGCACGACCTGCGCCGGCGGCGCATCCGTCACGCCCGGCACCCTCGCCCTCCTCCTGGCCCTCGGTGTGATCACCGTCGGGTCGACCATCACCGTCATCCAGCGGATCCTCCACGTCCGCAACCAGGCCAGACGATCCAGCCAGATCCCCAGCAGCAGCAACGGAGAACCCACGTGAGCAAGAACGGCAGCAACGGCAAGAGCGGCGCGACGCCGACGAACACCTGGGCAGGCGTCGGACGTCGGGGCGACGGCAAGATCCGGGTCGCCATCGTCGGCGTCGGCAACTGCGCGAGCAGTCTCGTCCAGGGTCGCTATTACTACGAGAACGCCAGGAAGGACGACTTCGTCCCCGGGCTGATGCACGTCGACCTCGGCGGCTACCACGTCAAGGACATCGAGTTCGTGGCGGCCTTCGACATCGACAAGAACAAGGTCGGCAAGGACCTGTCCGAGGCGATCTACACGAAGCCGAACAACACCTACGTCTTCCAGCAGGTCGCCCACACCGGCGTCACCGTCGAGCGCGGCATGACCCACGACGGCCTGGGCAAGTACCTCAGCCAGGTCATCGAGAAGGCGCCTGGCCCCACGGCCGACATCGTCGGAATCCTCAAGGAGCGCCAGGTCGACGTGATGGTCTCGTACCTGCCCGTCGGCTCCGAGGAGGCCACCAAGTGGTACGTCGAGCAGGCGCTCCGCGCCGGCGTCGGCTTCGTCAACGCGATCCCGGTGTTCATCGGGCGCGAGCCGTACTGGCAGCGCCGCTTTGCCGAGGCTGGCCTGCCAGTCATCGGTGACGACATCAAGAGCCAGGTCGGCGCCACGATCACCCACCGTGTCCTGACCCGCCTGTTCATGGACCGGGGCGTTCGCCTCGACCGGACCTACCAGCTCAATTTCGGCGGCAACACGGACTTCCTGAACATGCTGGAGCGCGAGCGCCTCGAGTCCAAGAAGATCAGCAAGACCAACGCCGTCACCTCGATGCTCGATTACGAGATCGACCCGGACGACATCCACGTCGGTCCGAGCGACCACGTGCCGTGGCTGCTCGACCGCAAGTGGTGCTACATCCGGATGGAGGGCACCACCTTCGGGGACGTGCCGCTCAACGCCGAGCTCAAGCTCGAGGTCTGGGACAGCCCTAACAGCGCCGGCGTCATCACCGACGCCATCCGCTGCCTCAAGCTCGGCCTCGATCGCGGCCTGACCGGAACGCTCGTGGCCGCCTCGAGCTACTTCATGAAGAGCCCACCGCTGCAGATCCACGACGACATCGCGTTCAACCGGGTCGAGGCGTTCATTCGCGGCGACGACAACGAGACGCTGGTCGGGACGGAGGCGCCCGCAAAGCGCCCGCTCAGGCGGATGTCCGGAAGCAAGGCCAAGGTGGCCGCCGCCGCCAGGTGACTTCACGCGAACGTCAACTCGAAGCACCGCACCGGCGCAGCAAGACCGGCCAGCGCCTCGTCGAGCGGGCGGCCGTGACCAGCTATCGCGGCGCCACCTGGCTGCTGGGCGTGCTCCCGGCCACGGTCGGTCGAGCCGCGATCGGGCGCCTGTCGCAGGCGTCGTACCTGGCCTTGCCCTCGAGGCGACGGTGGTCCAACCAGAACTACGGTCACGTCCTCGGCTTGCCGCCCGACGACCCGCGGGTTCGCCGCCTGGCCCTCCGGGCATATCGCGAATACGGCCGATACCTCGTCGAGCTGATGCGGCTTCCGACGCTGCCGCCCGACGAGGTGAGCCGGTTGGTCGCCGACCTCGATGCCGGCGACGTTCGCCGCATCTGGGCCGAAGCTCCCGGTGGCCTGATCCTGGCCGCCGGCCACGTCGGCAACAACGAGGCGGTTGCCGCGGGGATCGCCCATCACGGCCTGCCGATCAGCGTCGTGGCTGACGACACTGGATTCCCCGAGCTGTATGACCTGCTCCGGCGACAGCGCGAAGGCTGGGGGGTGCGCATGATCCCGTGGCGCAACCTGCGTGAGATCTTCGGCGTGCTCAAGCGACGCGAGATGCTCGCCCTCCTGGTGGACTGGGGCTACCGGAGCGACGGGATCCCGGTACAGCTGCTCGGTGCCTGGACGACGATGCCGGCAGGTCCCGCCACCCTCGCCGCGAAGACCGGTTCGCGCATCCTGCCGATCGGGATCAAGCGCAATCGCGCTGGCGGCTTCGAAGTCTCCTGGGGCGCCCCGATCGATGTCGCGTCGACCGGCCCCGCCGAGCTGCAGCGGGCCACCCAGGCCATGGCGAATGCCCTCGGCGAGACGATCCGCAGCGCCCCCGACCAGTGGTACAACTTCAAGCCGATCTGGCCGGCCGGTGAAGCCGAGGCGGCCGACCTGGCGCGTCGCGGTGCCTGCATGCAGCAAGGCCTGCCCGACCCGGGACCGCGCCGCGGGCTGCCGCGCGACGAAGCGGACGGGGTCGCGCCGGAGGCGGTCGCATGACGCTCCGGGCGAGGGTCCTGATCGCGGGCTCCTGGCTGGCTTGCCATCTGCCAGAGGGCCCCCTCGTTCGGCTGGCGGATCTCACGGGCGAAGCCTGGTATCGCGTGGCGCCGCAGCGGGCGGCGCAGGCACGGCGGAACCTCCAGCGCGTGTGCCGCGCCCTGGCCGGCGACGGGCGCGGGTCCACGGCCGCCAGGGCCGCGGCGAACGATCCCCGCGCACTCGAGCGCCTCGTGCGAGCTGCGTTCCGGCACAGCGCCCGCTACTACCTCGAGGTGGCGCGGACCCCCGCCCTGACCCGCGACGAGCTGGATCGGCGCCTCGTCGTCGAGACCCCCGACGTCGTGGCCGAGGCATTCGGGAGCGGCCACCCGGTCATCTTCGTCGGCCTCCATTTCGGCGCGATCGAGCTGCCCGCGCTCTTTCTCGCGGCGAGAGTCGGCAGTGCCGTGGCACCGATGGAGACGGTCGACGACACCTCCCTGCAGGACTTCTTCGTGCGGAGCCGCGGCGCGGCCGGAATCCGGATCGTCGGCTTGCGCGAAGCGCGGCGCGAGCTCCTGGGCGCCCTTCGCCAGGGGATCCCGGTCGGGCTGGTCGGCGATCGCGACCTGACCGGCGGCGGGCTGCCGATCCCGTTGTTCGGGGCTCCCGCCAACCTGCCGATCGGCCCCGCGATGCTGGCCGTCGAGAGCGGCGCGCCGCTCTATGTCGTCAGCGTTCGTCGAACCGGCATCGCGCGCTATCGGGGCCGACTCGAAGCCGTTGCGGTGCCGCCGGACGGCACGAGGCGCGAGCGGGTGACGGCGGCGATGACCGGGCTCGCCGCCGCGTTCGAACGGGCCATCGCGGTCGCCCCGGAACAGTGGTGGGCGGTCTTCTTCCCGATCTGGCCGGACCTCGAGACGGCGCATGGCTGAGGCTGAGGGCGTGGAACCACGCGGCCGGGCCGACCTGCACATCCACACGGTCGCCAGCGACGGAACGGCGAGCGCGACTGCCATCCTCGACCATGTCGAGCGGTCGACGGACCTGGACCTGATCGCGATCACCGATCATGAGCGGATCGACGCGGCCGTTGCCGCGCGGGCCATGGCGATCGGCCGCGGGCTGCGGGTCGAGGTGATCGTCGGCGAGGAGGTGACCACGCTCGGGGGCCACCTCCTGGCCCTGTTCATCGACCGACCGATCCGGCCCTATCGATCCCTCAGGTCGACGATCGCCGCGGTCCACGATGCCGGCGGCCTGGCGATCCCGGCGCATCCGCTCGTCCCGTACCCGTTGTGCGCGCAGGGATGGGTGCTTCGCGGCCTGCTCGACGACCCGGATCCGGCTGTTCGACCCGACGCCGTGGAGACCTTCAATCCGACCACCCTCGGCCGGCCGTGGCACGCCCGGGTGACCCGCTTCGCCGACGAGCACGGCCTGGCCCACGTGGGCAACAGCGATGCGCACGCGCTCGAGGCCATCGGCAGCGGATGGACGACCTTCGCGGGCCGGAGCGGCGAGGATTTCCGCCGCGCGATCGCGGCGCGGACGACCGAGCACGGCGGCACCTTCCACCCCACGATGGGCCAGCTCGGCACGTTCGGCCACCAGATACGCAAGCGCGGCCGCGATGCCCGCGACGAGCTGCACGGGCGGCTCCGTCGAGACGGGACGGGCCGCGACCACGGCTACCCCGGCGGACGGCTCCGTCCACCCCGCTTCGAGCTGCCGGATCCGAGGAAGGGTCGGTCGTGAAGATCGGACTGGTCTGTCCGTACATCTACCCGGAGTCGGGCGGCGTCGCCCAGCATGTCCGGTTCCTGTATGAGAATCTCCGCCTGCGCGGCCACGACGTGCGGATCATCACCGCCAGCCACGGGCCCCAACGGGCCTCGGAGGGCGACATCCTGCGGATCGGGGTCGGCATCAGCATGCCGACCAATGGGTCGATGGGGACCCTGACCTTCTCCCCGCGCTACATCGGCCAGGTCCGCGAGCTGCTGGAGCGCGAGCGCTTCGACCTCCTCCACTTCCACGAACCATTCGTACCGTTCCTGTCGCTCTTCCTGCTGCGCGAATCGCGGAGCGTCAACGTGGCGACCTTCCACGCCTACGCCGGCTTTTCGCCGTCGTACGAGATCGGGAGCCGGATGATGGGCGGCTATGCCACCCGGCTCCACGGCCGGATCGCGGTCAGCGCCGCGGCCCGCCACTTCATCGACCGCTTCTTCCCCGGCGATTACAAGGTCATCCCGAACGGCGTGGACATCCCCCGGTTTGCCTCGGCCGTCCCGCTCGCACGCTGGCAGGACGGCATCCCCAACGTCCTCTTCGTCGGACGGCACGAGCCGCGGAAGGGCCTGCTCGACCTCCTCAAGGCACACCGGACCCTGCGCAAGACCGGGTCGGACAACCGGCTGCTGATCGTCGGCTCCGGACCGCAGGAGCGCGAGGCCAGGCGCTACGTCGCGACACGCGGGCTGCAGGCGGTCGAATTCCTCGGTCGCGTCTCCGAGGCGCAGAAGGCGCAGCTGTTCCGAACCGTCGACGTCTTCGTCTCGCCGGCCACCGGCGGCGAATCGTTCGGGATCGTGCTGCTCGAGGCGATGGCGGCCGGTGCGCCGATCGTGGCCTCTGACATCCACGGGTACAAGGGTGTCGTCCGGCGAGGGCGCGAGGGCCTGCTCGTCCCCCCGCACGAGCCCAAGGAGCTGGCCGCCGCGATCGCCCGCCTCCTGGCAGATCCGGAGCTGCGGGCCCAGATGAGCGCCGCCGGTCGCGTCCGGGCCGAGGAGTTCAGCTGGCCGCGGGTCGCCGCCCGGGTCGAGGAGTACTACGGCTTCGTCATCCGCCGGCTCGCCTCGACCGGCGGATTGCCGGAGGACTTCCGGGCGGCGATCCCTCAGGCCCCGCCGGTCCGGATCCGGCCGTCCGCGTCGTCGACCGTTGATCGGGCCCTGGATTCCGCGTCGACGGTTCGCCAGATCCAGGCCGAATAGGCGACCACCAGGCATGTCAGGACCAGGGCGGCCAGCAGCAGGGCGAGCGTCGGCGTGAAGATCGGCATCGCGGCGTTCCGATCGACCTTGCTGATGGGGAACTGGAAGGCGTACAGGTAGGTCGGCAGGATCCCCTGGTAGGCGTTGACGAGCGTCGCGGGCATCGGGAGCGCGGCGATGTTCGGATAGAGGATCCCGAACCAGCCGACGACCGCGACCACCACACCGGCGGCGAATCGCCTCGCATCCCGCGCGCCAAGGACCTGGAGCGCGACGTATCCGAGGGGGATGCCGACGATCAGGGCGATCGGTTCGACCGGGATGCTGGTCAAGGTCAGGATCGCCGTATCGGGCAGGAAGGCCACCGCCAGCCAGCCGACGATGACCGCGACACCGACCTTCGCCATCGACCGGAACGCCGCCGACAGCTCTCGGCCGCCGCGATCCCCATCGCGAGCATCGAATTCCAGGAAGCGCAGCACGAGTGCGACCAGCCCGATGGCCACGACGGCGGTGAGACCGGCGGTCCGGGCGGTCAGGACGAACGTCGGGATGACCGCCGGGCATGCCTGCGACCCGGGATTGACGGACAGGACGCCGACGAACCCGCACAGGGGCCGCGACAGGAGCCACATCAGGGCCGGCAGGACGATCGCGACGGCCGCGCCAACGCGCGCCAGCAGCCAGGTATGCCGCGACGCACCGTGCCAAAGTTCCGCCACGAAGTAGGCCAGGGCAAGGACCACGAACGGGAGTGCCGTGTAGTAGTGGTACTGGAAGGCGGCGCGATCGATCCGCGCCCAGGCGATCCATTGGGCCGCGAAGCCGATGGTGATGAGCGCCAGCGCCAGGCTGCGCCGCTTGTAGGCCATCAGCGCGGCAAACGCCATCGCCGGGATGCCAAGCCACCAGATGACGAGGTTGCCGGCATCGTAGACCGCCGCCGAGCTCGCTCCCGCGAGGCCCTCCTGGTAGAACCAGACAGGCTTCAGGTCCAGCGGCCATGCCCACCACGGCGATGACGCCGGGTGGGCCGCGGTGAGGCCATTGTGGTAGCGGTACATCTGGCCGGTCAGGTCGAGCAGCGTCTGGCCAGTGTGCCCAGGCGGCCAGCCGGGCCAGATCTGGTGATTCTCGACGAACGCCCAGGGGATGTAGGAGATCACGTACACGGCGACCGGCACGAGGATGAGGCAGACGATGGCCCATACGACCGGAATGCCGAGCGTCGTGCCAGGACGGAGCCAGCCTTCGGGCGGAGGCGCCGGCGGCTCAAGGATCCGGATGGGGTCGGCCGGTTCCGGCGGGGCTGCAAGCGGGCCAAAGCCCACGCGACCGCCGATCCAGAAGAGCGCCACCACGAGCAGGGAGACGAGGACGAGGGCCAGCGCGCCCTCCAATGGCGAGAGCGCCAGTGAGCCGATGGTGATCGAGGACTGCAGCTTTCCGAGTGCCAGGGCGCCGAAGAAGACCGCGATCCCGAGCCCGGCCGGCGCGATCACCGCAAAGTGCATCTCGTCGTCCGTCCACGCGATCGGATGCAGGACGGCGGCGACCACCGCGACCAGGGTCAGCACCACCATGATCAGCAGGAAGGTCAGGTTGCCGAACCCGGCGCCTTCGGGAACGCTCATCGCCATGTAGCCGAGGACCCCCGTGAGCCCGACCAGGCCGATGATCGCCAGGACCCGGCCGAGGGCGCTGCGCACCAGGATCAACAGCCCGAGCGCTCCGATCGCATAGGCCGCCACCCACTTGCTGGCCAGCGCCAGCCCGAGGAGCAGCCCGATCGCGGGCATGGCCAGCCAGAAGGCGAGCCGGCCGCGAAGCCAGCCGGTCCAGATGGCGGCGAACAGGGTGTACGCCGCGACGATGAACAGCCCGACATAGACGTCGTTCATCCCGATCCGCGATTGCACGAAGAACATCCCGTCGAACAGCACGAAGAGCCCGGCGAGCGCGGCCACGAGCCGGCGCCGGAAGAGGATTCGAGCCAGGAGGAAGATGAGCCCAGCGGTCAGCGCGCCACCGATCACCCCGGGCAGCCGCCAGGCGAAGGCATGCGAGCCGATCGGGATCGAAGCCGACGAGCCGGCGCCATCGAAGACCAGCAGTTCCTGGCGATCCGCGGACGGATAGTCGGCAGCGACGTCGCCGACCAGCGCGGTCGGCGAGAAGTCGGCCGGCAGGCGGGCATCGGCATAGACCGCGTTGCCGTGCGGCTCCACGACGTAGACCGTCCACGGATCCGCGGCGGCGCCGGTCGAGCCGGGGATCCGGCCGAGGATATGGACGATCTGGGTGGCATCGTCATAGACGACCCGGGTCGCCGGTCCGGGTAGCGGGTGGCGGCCCTGGTCGACCGGGCCATCCTTGGCAGCGTCGCCACCGATCGCGAAGACCACGTAGCCCGGGTTGTCCGGGCCGCCGGTCGTGGCATAGAGCTTCGGATCGTCGAGGCCGGTCACCATGGCGAGCCCGTGTGCCCCACCGTCGAGCGGCAATGTGCTGATGAGGGACGCCCGGGCAGGGTCGACGAACGCGACCCCGTCGCCGGTCGCGACGGCGACGCGCGGCACATCCTCGATGCCGATCCCGGGCAGCTTCCCGTCCGTGATGGCGGCGTCGAGCGCCTTTCGGACGTCGTCGCTCCCGGGGCTGCCGAGGACGACCGTCGCACCGGCGGCGGGATCGGTCAGCCTGGCCTCGTAGTCGGCGGCCTTGCCGGACAGGATGCCCGCGAGGATCGAGGCCGCAGCGGTCGGATCGGGGACATCGGCGACCGTCGCAATCAGGGCGGACCCCGAACCGCCCGGCGCAAGATCGGCGATCGCCGGCAGGTCGAGGGCACCCGTCACCGTGCCTCCCGCGAGGCCGACCACGCTCAGCCGCGCGTCCGAAGCCGCGACGACGGAGGTGCCGGAAGCGGTGACCAGCAATCGCTTGACCGGATGGTCCAGCTTCGCGAGGGCAACTGGTGCGGGTCCGAGGTCGACGGCGACGGCCCCGAGCGAGGTTGCGTCGAGGGTGGCGATCCGCCCGTCATCGAAGCCGACGACCAGGCGCTTGCCCAGCGGATCGAAGGCGAGCGCGCTCGAACCGGCGGCGGCCGTCACCGCGAGGAGCGCCCTCGTCCGCAGGTCGTACGTTCGGATCTCGGTACCGGTGGCGACATGGAGCCGCTCGCCCGCGTGGCCGCCGGGCGCGAGCGGGTCGTCCCGGCGTGGCTCGATGACGGCGTCCCGGACGGGCACCCCAAGCGAGCTCGTGCCGCTCACGTGGTCCTCGCCCCACAGCA
>JAXDKX010000018.1:0-4220 GCA_034666905.1 Chloroflexota bacterium
TCGCGGCGCGCTGGTCGAGCGATCCACGACGAACGCCGCCGTCGCGGCGACGGCCGGCCAGGTCCTCATGAGCGGCACGTCGATCGCCAACGCGCTCTTCGACTCCACCGGCGGCGGCGCGACCGAATCGAATGAGAACGTCTTCACGACCTCGACCGGGCGAAAGGTCGCCCGGCCGGTCAGCTACCTGCGCGGCTCCAGCGACCGGGCGCCCGACGGTACCGCCTACGACGCCAGCTCGCCCTATGCCACCTGGTCGACCCGCAGCTATCCGCGCAGCCAGCTGTCGGCCTGGTTCGCCGCCGACAGCCGGACGAATGTCGGCGACCTGCAGGCGCTCGACCTCCACGATCGCGGCGTATCGGGTCGGCTGGTGAGCGTGACCCTGATCGGCAGCGCGGGCAGCAAGCGCGTGTCCGGTGCCGTCTTCCGGGCCATCTTCAATGCCGCCCGGCCGGGCACCGACCCGAGTCTCCGTAGCACCCTGTTCGATCTCGCGCCGATTCCCTGAGCGGTCTATCGTGCGAGGGTGATCGCGCCTCGCCCACGCTGCTCCTGGGCCTCCGCCGATAGCCCGTCACCCGACCTGCTGATGGTCGCGTACCACGACGACGAATGGGGCACGCCCGTGCACGACGATGTCGAGCTCTTCGAGCGCCTCGCCCTCGAATCGTTCCAGGCGGGCCTGTCATGGTCGACGATCCTGCGCAAGCGGGCGTCCTTCCGGGAGGCGTTCGCCGGCTTCGATCCACGAGTCGTCGCAAGCTTCGACGATGCCGACCGCGCTCGACTGATGGCGGATGCCGGGATCGTCCGGAACCGCGCCAAGATCGACGCCACGATTGGCAACGCTGCCGCGGTCCTCGCGACGGCAGCGGCTTTCGGCTCGTTCGACCGGTACCTGGCCGTGATGGTCCCGCAGCCACCCGATCCCGTGCCGTCCGATACCGTCGCTGGTTGGATCCCGGCAACGACGCCTATATCAGATTCCCTCTCGGCCGACCTTCGGAAGCGAGGATTCCGGTTCGTCGGCTCCACGATCGTCTACGCCTACATGCAGAGCGTTGGCCTCGTCGACGATCACGTGCCCGGCTGTTTCCGCTACGCCGGACGGCGAATCGAGGCCTGACCTCAGAGGTCTCGCCGCCGGAACCACCAGCTGGCTGCGCCGAGCACGAGCACGATCCAGACGATGGACCATACGACGAACGGGAGCGGCGGAGGAGCAGCGGCATAGAACGGGTTGGCGTCGGCGAACCGCGGCACCCGCCCCGCGGCCAGGAGCACCACGAATGGCGGCTCCAGTCCGAAGATGACCCCGCGCCACAGGCCGTCGCTCGGGAAGATCCAGCGACTGGCCTCGGCGACCTGCCCGAGCAGGCCAACGCCGAACGCCGTGGCCACACCAGCCAGGACCCCGGCGAGCCAGCCGAGCCCGAAGCCGACGACGGCGATCGCACCCGCAGCGATCGATGGCAGCACCGACCCGAGGGCCAGCGTCAGGGTCAGGAGCACCAGCGCCTGCGCTGACAGGAACGCGACCGCGAGGATCGGATCGGGTGGAGCGTAGCCGGAGACCGCGGCTGCGGCGCCCATGGCCAGCAGGGCGGAGGCGGCCGTATACGCGACGACCACGAGCGCCGAACCGAGCCAGCGACCGATCAGGAACTCCGCCCGCCGCAACGGCCGGGCGAGAATCGCGAGGGCGACGCCGGACTCCAGGTCGCCGCCGATCGCGGGCGCTCCGACGAAGGCAGCCGTCATGGCCAGCACGAAGCTGAACATGAAGGCGATGAGGATGAGGACCTGGGAGACGCCGATCCGGATCTCCAGCTCGGCGGTTCCCCCGTCCCTGGCGAGGCTGACGAGGCGATCCAGGCCAAGGCCGACCAGGATCACGGAGACGACGGTCAATGCTGCGAGGACCCAGATCACCCGGCGGCGGACCAGCTCCTGGATCGTGAGGCGAGCGATGACGATCATGCCGGCTCGTCGGGCCCGGCCGGCCGCTGCGTTGGTGGTGCCACGAGCTCCAGGAAACGAGCTTCGAGCGATCCCCGCCCAGGCTCGACCTGGTGAACCCGACCTCCGGCCGCCACGATCGCGGCGACGACATCAGGGATGCGGCCGGGGTCGAGCGGGCGGATCGTCAGCCACCCCCCGTCGACGGCGAGCGGCCCGAACGCCCCCAGCATCGACCTGCCGGCCTCGTCGAGGTCGCTGACGTGCAGCCGGACGCCGTCGACGGCGACGATCTCATCGAGCGGCCCCGAGGCGACCGCCCGCCCATGGTTCAGGATGACCACGCGGTCGCACACCAGCTCGACCTCGGAGAGCATGTGGGAGTTCAGGACGACCGTCGCCCCGCGCTCCCTCGCGGCTCGGACGATCGAGCGGACGTCGTTTCGCCCGACCGGATCAAGCGCCGACGTCGGCTCGTCGAGCAGGATCAGCTCCGGCTGCCCGATCAGGGCGACGCCAAGGCCGAGCCGCTGCTGCATGCCCTTCGAGAATCCGCTGACCGGATCGCCGGCCCGCGCCGTGAGGCCGACCCAGTCGAGGGCCTCGTCCACCGCGGCTGTCCGGCGAGCCGAGGCGACCCCGGCGAGCTCGGCATGGAGCCCCAGAACGTCCCGCGCGTGCAACCACGGCTGGTAGCGGAAGAGCTCGGGCAGGTAGCCGATCCGGGCCCGGGCCGCCCGATCGCCCAGTGGGGCCCCGAGGACACGACCCGAACCCCCGCTCGGGCGCGCCAGGCCGAGGATCAGCTTGATCGCGGTGGTCTTCCCGGCACCGTTGGGACCGAGCAGGCCGACGAGCTCACCGCGCCCGATGCGCAGGGTCAGGCCGTCGAGCGCGGTCGTCCGCCCATACGCCTTGGTGATTCCCTCGAACTCGATCGCCGGGCTTGACACGCTAGCTGTCACAGGCGGGGGCCAGGGTTCGAGCTACAGAACCCACTCGATGAGCACAGGGAGCCGTCCAGGATGGTCACGTTCGAATGTCCATGGTGCGCCGAACCGGCATCGGTTGATCTTGCCGCACCCGACGAGCTGACCTGCGATGCGTGCGGCCTGCAGGCCGAGCTCGCGCCCGACCCGATCCGAGAGCGGATCGCGCAAGCCGCCTGAAGGAGGCGTTCATCGCCGCACGACGCTGCCGGCCTGGGGCATGGCCGGGTGGTACGAGGCGCGCGCAGCCCGGGACCATGCCATCGGTGGCCGACCAGATCGGTATCGTGGCGTCACTCGGGCCAGGGTCACACTAGGAGGCAAGATGAACGCGCGCGCGTACCTCGCGGAGCTTCTCGGGACCTTCCTGTTCTTCGTCATCGGCATGTCCAGCATCCAGGCGGTCGGCGCGCTCGGAGCGGCCGCGCCCCTGCTGGTGGTCGTTCCGCTCGCATTCGGCTTCGGGCTGCTGGCCGCGATCATCACCTTTGGCCACATCTCCGGTGCGCACTTCAATCCGGCGGTCACGATCGCGATGACGATCGACGAACGCCTGTCGCCGATGGATGCCGTTGGGTACGTCATCAGCCAGGTCATCGGCGCCCTCGGGGCGTCCGCGCTGGTCCTTGTCCTCTGGAATCAGGCGGCGGTCGCCGCGACCATCACGGCGCCCGGCTCGGGCTTCAGCGACGTCCAGGCCCTCATCCTGGAGACGGTCCTGACAGCCATGTTCCTCCTCGTGATCCTGACCGCCTCGAAGCATGCCTCGGCGCTGGCGCCATTGGCGATCCCCTTGACGCTGGCCGGCATCCACTTCGCCGCCGTGCCCTTCACCGGCGCGTCCTTCAACCCTGCCCGGAGCCTGGCCCCGGCCCTGCTCGGCGGCGATCTGTCGAAGCTCTGGATCTACCTCGTCGCGCCGATCGTCGGGGCCATCATCGCCGCGCTCATCTTCCGGGCCCTGGACAGGATCCCCGTCCCGGCCTCCGCCGCGTAAGCCGGACGGCGGGGCGCTTTTCGCTGCCTAGAGGTCCTCGAGACTGAACCGGCGGGCGTTGCCCATCTGGGCCCAGACCCGCGCCTGGGTCACGGCCAGCAGCTGGCGGATGTGGTTCCGGTCGTGATGGACCCATTCGCCCAGCACTTCGTCGACCCGCAATGGGCCCACGTCCGGATGGACCCCGATCCGGTCCATGTCGGCTTTACGCAGGCTTCGGACCAGCGCCACCCCGTCGGCGCGCGAGGCGGCGAACTCGGCGGCCAGCTCGG
>JAXDKX010000019.1:0-3329 GCA_034666905.1 Chloroflexota bacterium
CTCTCGAGCGTCGCCCTCTACCGCGACCTGGTACGGCGCGGCTACCGAAACGTCCGGCGCTATTCGGGCGGCCTGCTCGACTGGGAAGACGCCGGGCTCCCGCTCGAGGGCGAATTCGGCGGGCCAACTCGATGATCGAAGACTCCCCGACGCTTGCTCCACGCCCGGATCATCCCTATGCCGCTGATATCGAGTCCGAACGCCGCGGCTGGTACGAGGTTGTCGCCCTCGTCCGCTCGCTGACCCCCGACGAGTGCCTCGAGCCGGGCTACCAGCTCGACCCCGACTGGGCGGTGCGCGATGTCGTCGCCCACCTCGGCACCTGGCTCGCCGAGGCCGAGGTCCAGTTCGAGCGGATCGGTGCCGGCACGTACGAAGGCCATGACATCGACGTCGACGCGCTGAATGCGGCATTCCTCGCCTCGATGCGCGATCAGCCATGGGAGGTCGCCTGGGTCCAGGCCAATGCCGGCCGAACGCGGATGGTCCAGGAGTGGTACCTCCTGCGCGACCCCAGCGATGAAGCCGCGTGGTGGATCCGCAAGACTGGCGGCGATCACTACGGCGAGCATCTCGGGCGCCTTCGGGAGTGGATCGCGGAACTGGTCGCTCGCCGGGCCTCCCCGCCGGCCGAGTCTCGAACGTGATCGCTTCAGGAGCGACAGGCGGATGACCGGATCACCGACGGTCGTCGGAACCGATCGAGCCTGGCCGGAGCTTCCGTGGCGGGAGTGGGGACCGACGATATCGACGCTGCACATGTGGGCGCAGGTCGTCGGCAAGGTGCGGATGGCGCTGGCCCCACCCCTCAACCACTGGTGGCACGTTCCGCTCTACGTCAGCTCGCGAGGTCTGACCACCTCCCCAATCCCGTACGGGCGTCGCCAGTTCCAGGCCGACTTCGACTTCATCGATCATCGGCTGCAGGTCACCGACACTGACGGCGGCGGGTTCGCCATCCCGCTTGCGCCGATGTCCGTCGCGCGGTTCCACGCGGAGTTCATGGACCGGTTGCGGGGCATCGGGATCGAGGTCAGCATCTCCACGAAGCCGGTGGAGGTCGCACACGCCATCCCGTTCGAGAACGACGAGGAGCACGCCTCCTACGATTCAGGCCATGCGCACGCGTTCTGGCTCGGGTTGCTGCAGGCGGACCGTGCGATGAAGGCGTTCCAGAGCGGGTTCGTCGGCAAGGCGAGCCCGGTCCAGTTCTTCTGGGGAGGCTTCGACCTGGCAGCCTCGCGCTATTCCGGCCGACCGGCGCCACTGCACCCCGGCGGGGCACCGAATTGTCCCACCTGGGTCATGGAGGAGGCCTATTCCCGCGAGGAGATGAGCATGGGCTGGTGGCCGTCGAGCGACGCGCATGGTCCAATGTTCTATTCGTACACGTATCCGGAGCCCGCAGGGTTTCGGACGGCGACGGTGCGTCCGCGAGAGGCCATCTTCGACGAGTATTTCGCCGAGTTCATGCTGACCTACGACGAGGTTCGTGCCGCGGTCGATCCGGACGCGGCCGTGCAGGAGTTCTTCCAGACGACATACGAGGCCGGCGCCGATCTCGCAGGCTGGGACCGGCCGATGCTCGAGCCGGCCATTCATCCCGACCGACCGCCGAGACGCCCATGGAGCACGCTTGCGCGCTCGGCCACACCGGGAGCAATGAAGGAGAGGTCGCATGTTCAGAGATAGCCACGGGTTCTCCGGGTTCTCGACCAATGACATCCCGAAGGCAAAGGCGTTCTACGGCGATACGCTCGGGCTGGAGGTGACCGAGGCAAACGGCATGCTGACGCTGCACCTCGCCGGCGGCGGACGGGTGCTCATCTATCCCAAGGACGACCACCAGCCGGCGACCTTCACGGTCCTGAACTTTCCGGTCGCGGAGATCGGCGCGGCAGTTGACGGGTTGACGGCAGCCGGGATCACGCTCGAGCGGTACCCGGGATCCGGCCAAGACGAGCGTGCGATCGAGCGCGGGTCGGGCCCGCCCATCGCCTGGTTCAAGGATCCGGCCGGCAACATCCTTTCGGTCCTCGAGGGGTAGGAGCGCTCGGCGCCGGCCCACGCTCGCGGCGGCCGCTCAGTCGCGCTCCGCTCCCGCCAGCAGGCTCATCGCCGCGTCCCGAGCGCTCACGACAGCAGCCCCGCTGCGCCGAGCGACGGCGAGCGAGATCGAACCGGCCGTGAGCGTCTGCAGCACGGCGGCCAGCGCCCTCGAATCTCGGTAGCCGGCCGCGGCGATGAGGCTGGCGAGGTAGTCCTCGATCTCCTGGAGGTATTCGCGAATCACGGGCTGGGCCGGGTGGGTCGGCTCCGTGATCTCGCTGGCGGTATTGAGGTACGGGCAGCCTCGGTAGTCCCCGTCGTCGAGCCATTCGGCAACGCCGTCGAAGAACGACCGGATCTTCTCGACCGGATCGCCGCCCTGCGTTTCGAGGCGCGCCCGAACGCCATCGAACCAGCGGGTTCGCGAATCCCGGAGCCATGCGACGACGAGATCGTCCTTGGACGGGAAGTGACGATAGAAGGTCGCCTTGGCAACCCCGGCTTCCTTGATGATCGAGTCCACACCGGTCGCCTGGACCCCTGACTCCTGGAAGAGCTCCGACGCCGCGGCCAGGAGCCGCTCCCGGGCCGGAAGCTCTGCCGGGCCGGCCATCGCCCGAAGCACCCCACCGACGATGGCGGCCGAGTGGACTCCCATGATGTCGGCGATGGTCCGTGCGCTGTGGAGGTTCAGGTCGTACATGCAGATCACGACATCAGGCGCCCTTCGCAGCAACGTCCCGAGGCGTGATTCATAGCCCACGAGATCGGACAGGCCTGTCTCACGGGCTGCCCACCCCATGTTCCCGATGGCACGCGTCATCGGAAATCCGAGGGTGGGGCCCTCACCAAGCATGTTACGGATGCGGGCTATCTGCGCCCTGCCATCGAACCGCCCGTTGCGCAGGTAGAAATCAGCCCACGTTTGCACCTCGAGCTGGCGGGATGCGATGGCTGGAGGCACGTCGATGCCGCCCGCGCTCAACCGCTCGAGCTGCGCCTCGCGAGCATCTGGATCGACGACGTGGAAGGCACGGTCGCCCTGCTCGAGACCCTCCACGATGAACGGGATGAGGAGCTGATCCGCCTCCTCGGGGCCTTCGACGAGCGCGCAGACATGGCGATGGTCGCCGAGTTCTTCCCCCGCGAGCCGGACTGTGGGCGCAGCTGTACGCATCGGCTTCCTTGCCCTACCTCGCGCGCGCCGTTTCCCCCGCACCCGACGCCCTGCGACTGATCATAGCGCGGAAGCTTTGGAGCGTATAGAGACAGATCTGTCT
>JAXDKX010000020.1:0-4417 GCA_034666905.1 Chloroflexota bacterium
CACGTTACGACCGAGGGCCAGCTCGCCCTGCTGCGTGGAGCTGGAGTCGGCGATCGGCTGTCCGTCGGCCACCCGTGCTCCGACGTCCACGATCGGACGCTGGTTGATGCAGGTGCCCTGGTTGCTCCGGACGAACTTCAGGAGCCGATACTCGTCCAGCTCGCCTGAATCCGTCTCGATGTGGATCCGCTCGGCGGTCACGCTGGTGACCAGGCCGCTTCGTCGGGCGACCAGGACCTGGCCCGAGTCGAGCGCGGCACGGTCCTCCATGCCGGTGCCGACGATCGGCGATTCCGGCTCGAGAAGCGGCACGGCCTGGCGCTGCATGTTCGAACCCATCAGGGCCCGGTTGGCATCGTCATGCTCGAGGAACGGGATGAGCGCCGTCGCCACCGAGACGACCTGCTTCGGCGACACGTCCATGTACTCGATCTGGTTGGCCCGCGCCTCGGGGAAGGTGTCCCGGTAACGGGACGGGATCCGCTCGGCGGTGAAGTGGCCCTCGTCGTCGAGCGGCGCGTTCGCCTGCGCAACAACGTGCTCTTCCTCCTCGTCCGCCGGCAGGTACTCGATCTCGTCGGTCACGACCGGACGGATCGGGAAGGCGTGGGCCTTCTGCTTCTTGAGCTCCGCGATCGCGGCGGCGCTGAACGGCTGGCCGGCCTTGAGGACGACGTCGCCGCCCTTGGTGACAAGGTCGGTGCCGGCCTCGAAGGCCGCAATATTGGCGTCGTCGTAGCCGATCGTCCGCTTGACCTTGCGGTAGGGCGTCTCGATGAACCCGTAGCTGTTGATCCGGCCATAGGTCGCGAGCGACCCGATCAGGCCGATGTTCGGACCTTCCGGCGTCTCGATCGGGCAGATCCGGCCGTAGTGGCTGTGATGGACGTCGCGGACATCGAAGCCGGCACGCTCGCGCGACAGGCCGCCCGGCCCCAGGGCCGAGAGCCGGCGCTTGCTGGTCAGCTCGGCCAGCGGGTTGGTCTGGTCCATGAACTGGCTGAGCTGGCTGCCGCCGAAGAACTCCTTCATCGCCGCGACGACCGGGCGAATATTGATCAGGGCGTTCGGCGTGGCCTTGTCCAGCTCCTGGATCGTCATCCGCTCGCGAACGACGCGCTCCATCCGGAGGAGGCCGATCCGGAACGCGTTCTGGATCAGCTCGCCGTTGGCCCGGATCCGCCGGTTGCCAAGGTGGTCGATGTCGTCCTTGGGATGAAGGCCGCGGTTGCACTCGATCAGGTGGCCGACGATCGCCGCGATGTCCTCGCGGGTGATCGTGCGGCCGTCGCGCGGCAGCTCGGCCCCGAGGCGCGCGGCCACGGCATCGAGCTTCTTGTTGAACTTGTAGCGGCCGACGCGGCCGAGGTCATAGCGGCGGAAGTTGAAGAAGAGGCTCTCGACCAGCTGGCGCGCGTTGTCGCCGGTGGGCGGATCGCCCGGGCGGAGCTTCTTGTAGACCTCGATGAGGGCTTCCGCCTGGGTCCGGGTGAGGTCCTTGTCCAGCGTCGCCGCGATGTACGGATGCTCCGGGTCGACGTCGACGCCGGTGAACAGGGCGGCGATCTCGTCGTTCTGCTCGTAGCCGACCGCGCGCAGCAGGGTCGTCGCGGCAAGCTTGCGCTTGCGGTCGACCTTGACCCACAGCTGGTCCTTGTTGTTGGTCTCGAACTCGAGCCAGGCGCCGCGATTCGGGATGACCTTGGCGCTGAACAGCGGCCGGCCCGACGCCGGGTCCTCGGTCTCGCTGTAGTACACGCCCGGTGAGCGGACGAGCTGGCTGACGACAACCCGCTCGGCACCGTTAATGACGAAGGTGCCCTGATCGGTCATCCATGGGTAGTCGCCCATGTAGACGCGCTGGCGCTGGATCTCGCCCGTCTCCTTGATCAGGAGCTCGACGTTGACGTAGAGCGGCTTGCTGAACGTCAGGTCCTTGGTCCGGCATTCGGCTTCGGAGTACTTGGGGGCCCCGAACTCGTAATCGAGGAACTGGAGCTCCATCACCTTGCCGGTGAAGTCCTTGATCGGGCTGATCTCGTCGAACAGCTCGCGCAGGCCCTTGTCGACGAACCAGGCGAACGAATCGAGCTGCAGCTCGATCAGGTTCGGGATCTCGAACTTCTCGTAGCTGATTCCGTCGACTTTCCGATCGATCTTGGCGTAGGAGATGCGACCCGATGGGGTACGCGCGCGAGTCGAGGACTCAGCAGACAGCATGAAGCACCACTCCTTGACGGAGGCAGACAGGGGGAAGAGAGGCGACGCTCACAGAAGGAGTAGGATACCGCGATTCTTTCGCTTGTCAACTACCTCGTGGATGGGCGCGCAACAACCAACGCCCGCTGGGCCGTCCTGGCGGCGACCCAGCGAGGCGGCCGCTCTACTTGATCTCGACCTTGCCCCCCACTTCCTCGAGGGCGGCCTTGATCTTCTCGGCTTCGTCCTTGGTCACGCCTTCCTTGACCGCCTTCGGCGAGGCATCGACCAGGTCCTTGGCTTCCTTGAGGCCGAGGCCGGTCAGCTCGCGAACGACCTTGATCACGGGGATCTTGTTCGGGCCGATCTCGGTCAGGGTCGCGGTGAACTCGGTCTGCTCCTCGACGACAGCCGGTGCTGCGCCGTCGCCCGAAGCGGCCGGAGCCGCGGCCGCGGCGGCCGGGGCCGCGGCGGTCACGCCGTAGCGCTCTTCGAATCGCTTGATGAACTCCGAGAGCTCGAGAACGGTCATCTTGTCGATCGCTCCGAGCAGATCGTCCTGGGTCAGGGTTGCCACGTGTTCGCTCCTTCGTTGAAATCAGGTTCGGATGCTGGGCTGGGCGGTGTCTACGATCCCGAGCTCGCCTTCTGCTCGGCGACCTGCTGCAGGGCATAGCCCAGGTTGCGCAGCGGTGCGGCGAACAGGCTGGCCAGCGTGCTCATCGGGGCCTGCATGCCACCGGCCAGCCTCGCCAGCAGGACCTCTCGCGAGGGCAGCGCCGCGAGCCGCGTGACGTCATCGGCCCCGATCGCCCGGTCGCCCAGGACGCCACCGGTGATCCGGACGACCTTGGAATACGGACGCGTGGCATCGATGACCGCCTTCGCGGTGCGAGCCTCGTCGGTGCCAAAGGCGATGGCCGTCGGGCCGACGAGCAACGGGCCGAGCGCGGCGCCGACCGAGTCATCGGCGGCAATCCGCAGCAGGCGGTTCTTGACGACGCGGTAGGTGACATCCTGCTTGCGCAGGGCGCGCCGGATCTCGGCGATCTCCTTCACCTTGAGGCCGCGGTACTCGGAAACGATCATCGTCGGCGCTTTCGCGAGTTCCTCGCGCAGCTGAGCGACCGTCTCGCGCTTGGCCTCCGTGGGCATGGGCCCCTCCTTCCGGGTCGGAAGATCCGACCGCTCCTTCGGCACGCGACCGGCGTGCGACGGTGGGGTCCGATCGGCGATCGGACGGCCCCTGCGACGGCCCTCGGCGCCTTCCGAAGAAGGCTGACCCCGGCTTGCAGGGGCACTGCCCACCCGAAGGTGGAGCGGCGCCTGTCTGCCTCGGCGTGCTCGTCGGCGTCCCCGGCTCGTCACCCGTGGGTGCTGAGACCGGTCCGGTCCGACGGATCAAGCCCCGACCGTCCGGGCCCCGAGGGCCCAGGCGGTCCGCGGGCGCAGGCTGTCTGCGGCGGTCCGTCTGTTGTTCGCGAACGATTGTGTCAGAGATCGGCCTCTCGGCCGTCCGATGCGCTGGCGACCGGCGTTCGCCGGTCAGTGATGTCGGATCAGGCGACCGCCGCGGCGAGGACACCGGGCACGTCGACGCGGATACCCGGGCCCATCGTGCTCGCGATCGTGAGTCCCTTGAGGTACTGGCCCTTGGCGCCGGTTGGTTTCGCACGATTGATGGCGTCGACGAGGGCGGCGAGGTTGTCGACGAGGGCCGTGGCTTCGAAACTGCTCTTGCCGACCGGTGCGTGGACGATCCCCGCCTTGTCGGCACGGAACTCGACCCGGCCGGCCTTGACTTCCTTCACCGCCCGCTCGAGGTCGAAGGTGATGGTCCCGGCCTTGGGGTTGGGCATCAGGCCCCGACGACCCAGGATCTTGCCGAGCTTGCCGACCATGCCCATCGAGTCCGGCGTCGCGATCGCGACGTCGAATTCGAGCCAGCCGGCCTCGATCTTCTTGACCAGGTCTTCGCCGCCGACCTCGTCGGCACCGGCGCGCAGCGCTTCCTGCGCCTTCTCTCCCTGGGCGAAGACGGCGACCCGGACGGTCTTGCCGGTCCCGTGCGGGAGGACGACGGTGCCGCGGACCATCTGGTCAGCGTGACGCGGGTCGACGCCGAGCTTGAGGTGGACCTCGATCGTGGCGTCGAATGCCACGAACGTCGTCGCCTTGGCGAGCTCGACCGCCTCCTGGGGGAGGTAGACCTGCTCCG
>JAXDKX010000021.1:0-2934 GCA_034666905.1 Chloroflexota bacterium
GCCGGGATCGCCTGCTCGTAGAGCTTCGACGGAGACCAGGGCGCCAGGCCTCCCTCGTCGACCGTCGGCCCGGTGCCACCGTGCTCTGGCGCAAGCTGCTCGGGGTACCAGGCCGGGTCGCCGGCCCGGGGGAACGCTCGCACGGTGACGTCGTGGGTCCGGATGTGGTCTGGGTGCCCGTACCCGCCGAAGTCGTTGTACGTCGTGACGATGTCGGGCTGGTAGCGGCGGATGAACCAGACGAGCCGGCGGGCCGCCTCGTCGAGGTCGGCTTGCCAGAAGGACCGCGGGTCGCGGTTGCCGGGCCGACCCATCATGTCCGAATCGTGGTAGCCGAGGTTCTCCCATTCCGTCACGCCGAGGACCGCCATGGCAGCCTCGAGCTCGGCCGCCCGGAGCTCGCCGAGCCGCCGATGGTTGTCCGGGGTGTCCAGGTCGGACACCACGATCTCGCCCATCTCGCCCCGGGTGCAGGTGACCAGGATCACGCGATGCCCCTCGGCGACCGCCTTGGCCATGGTGCCCCCCGTTCCGATCGTCTCGTCGTCTGGATGGGCGTGGACGGTCATCAGGGTCGGGCGGTGGCTCGTCGCGTCGTTCGGCATATCCCGGATGCTACCCGACGGCCCGTACTTTCAGGCGATGGTCGAGGGGCCCAGCCGACCGCACCCTCAGGGCATGGTCGATCGATGGCCGGACCTCTTCCGCCTGGGGTTCTCGCGTTCCGAGCAACCTGGGTCGTCCGGCGTGCCCGGCGACACGGACGACAGCTCCCCTGAGATCGAATTCGTCGCCTATGGCGAGGACTGTCTCCTGGTCGGACGGACCGTCCTCGACGCCGATCGGTTGAGCGACATGCTCAATGCGCACGAGGAGTACGTCCTCGCCGGCGTCACGGTCCAGCGCCTCGACGGCGGCGAGCCCTTCGAGATCGACGAGATCGCGGTCCCGCGTGACGAGATCTTCCTCGTGCACGCGCAGGGGCCCCGCGGCGACGCCGAACGGAGGCACCGCACGTCCCCGCACCACCTCGCGCTCAAGATGGGCCCCTTCAAGGTGCGCGGCTATTTCCATGCACTCCCAGGCGCCGACCCGGTCGACGCCCTGCGCCGGCGCAAGGCCATGGTGCCCCTGACCGACGCGCGCATCGAGTACACGTATGCCGGTGAGCGCCGCGAGATCAAGGTCGACGCCCTGATCGTCAATCGCGAGCAGATCGACTGGGTCGAGGCGGTGGTGCCGACGGAGGTCGAGTTCCCCGAAGGGCCGAGGCGCGTCGCGGCGGCGCCCGCCTGAGTCCGCGGCGGCATCCGTCCGCGACGGCGCGAGCCTGAGGATGCGCCCGCTGGCATGACCTTTGGATGCGGCGCCAATGGGACCCTGCCGGCCTCGCCGGTGTCGGGTAGCACCGCGGTCTGGCCGACGGTACTTGTGGACAGCTAGGCGTCGCGCCATCGGACGCTGACGATCACCCCATGATCGAGAGCGTTGGGCATCGTCTTCGCGTCGTCTTCGGGCGCCACGCCGCCGCGCCCGGTCCGGTTGAGGCACCGCCCGGCCACGTGGACCGAGGCCGGCCCCTGGAATTCGTGGCCTACGCCGAGGACTGCATCCTGTCTGGCATCGTCCGAATGCGTACGAACCGCCTGACGGACATGCTCAATGACCACGACGAATACCTGCTGGTGGATGTCCTCGTCGAAGGCCTGGCCGAGGAGCGCGCGGTCGAGGCGAGCGAGGTGCTCGTTCGTCGCGACGAATTGCTGCTGGTCCACGCGACCGGTCCACGCGGCGACCGGGATCGGCGGCACCGCACGCGGTCCCATCCGGTCGCGGTCCAGCTCGGGCCGTACCACGTCCGTGGCTACCTGCACGCGCTCCCTGGCGCGGATCCGGTGCAGGCCATCCGCCGGCGCAAGACGATGGTTCCCTTGACTGACGCCTGGATCGAATTCCAGTCGCAGGCCGGGCGGCAGCGTCGCCGGGTCGGAGCCGTCGTGCTGAACCGGGACCAGATCGACTGGGTGGTCCCGGCGGTGGACGACGAGGTCGAGATGCCGGACATGCCGCTCAGCGCCGAGAAGGGCCGGCTCCTCAAGGACTTCACGGGGTCCCTGTTCGAGGGCCTGTAGGCGGTTCTGCCGTTCGACGGCCGCTACCATCGGAGTCCATGCCGCAGACCGTCGATCGCCGTTCCGTTCCGGGCCCGCTGGCGGGTCTCCTTGTCGTTGATTGCTCGACGGTCCTGGCCGGGCCGTACTGCACCATGCTGCTCGGCGACCTCGGGGCCGATGTCGTCAAGATCGAGCCGCCGGAGGGGGATGCGACGCGCGCCTGGGGCCCGCCGTGGGTCGGGTCCGAAGCCGCCGGAACGAGGACGGCCGCGTATTTCCTGGCCATCAATCGGAACAAGCGCAGTCTCAGGCTCGACCTGAAGGCGCCCGATGGCGCCGACGTGCTGCGTCGGTTGCTCCGGGGTGGCGACATCGTCGTCGAGAACTTTCGGGTCGGTGGCTTCGCGCGCCTCGGGTTCGACGACGAGACGCTCAAGGCGCTGAACCCGGCGCTCATCCACCTCGCGATCTCGGGGTTCGGTCCGGTCGGTCCGTCGGCCTCCCTGCCCGGCTACGACTTCGTGATGCAGGCAGCGAGCGGGCTGATGTCGATCACCGGCGCGCCCGACGACGAGGGCGGGGGACCGACCAAGGTGGGTGTCGCGATCAGCGATGTGGTGTCCGGGATGCTCGGGGCGGTGAGCGTCCTCGCGGGCCTGGTCGCACGCGAACGGGCGCGATGCGTTGACGACGATCCGGGTGGCCCCGCACAACGCGCAGCCGTCGGCCAGCGAATCGACCTCTCGCTGCTCGGCGCGACGCTGGCAGCCCTCGTGAACCAGGCGCAGAACGCGTTCGTCACGGGGGTGTCGCCCGGACG
>JAXDKX010000022.1:0-3048 GCA_034666905.1 Chloroflexota bacterium
GTCCACCTGCTCGCCACCCAACTGGGCGACGCATTCACGAATGTCACGGATCTCGCGTGGGGATCGCAGGCCGATCCCGGCGGTCGCCATTTCGTCCTCATGGGGACGGAGAACCGCCAGAACGTACTCGGTCACCTCGCCCTCCTCGGGGCGCACCGACCCGTGGTCCCGCTCGCTTCGGGGGGCGGTCCGGAAGGACGGATCGGGGGCCCGGTCGCGGAGCTCCTGGCCGACTGGGCCGACCGCTGCCACGCGGAGGGTGGACTCGTCGTCGGGGCGCACTTCCCGTTGCCGTTCGCGGAGATCGCCGCCGACATCGTGGCCGGACTGATCGACGCCGTCGAGCTGCAGACGTTCGCCCAAGGGCTCGACAGCCCGTCGATCCTCGAGTGGTACCGCTTCCTCAACTGCGGTTATCGGCTGCCGATACTGGGCGGTACGGACAAGATGTCGGCCGAGATGCCGGTCGGCGCGATCCGGACATACGCCCGGCTCGAGCCGGGAGCGGATCCGACGTTCGCCGAGTGGTCGGCCGCGGTGCGGGCCGGGAGGACGTTCGCGACCTCCGGACCGGCCCTGGAGCTCTCGATCGACGGTCACGAGCCGGGCGATATCGTGTCCCTTCCCGCGCGGGGCGGCCAGCTGCGTGCGCAGGTCCGAGCCCGGGCCGCCCAGCCGATCATCGGCTCGGTCGAGCTCGTGGTGAATGGTCGTGTCGTCGCCAGCGAGGAAGCGAGCCCGGCGACGGATGATCTCAGGCTCGACACCTCGATCAAGGTCGAGGCCGGAGCCTGGATCGCTGCCCGGGCGCGCAGTGAGTACGAGATCCGTGCGGCCTACAGCACGAGCATGGCGGCCCACACGTCGCCGGTCTATGTCGACGTCGTCGATCGGCCGCTGTTCGTGGCGGAGGATGCGGCGGCAGTGGTTTCGGTCATTGACGGCACGGTACGATGGCTGGAGTCGATGGCTGCTGTCGCGGATCCGGCGCTTCGTGCCCGGATGGTCGACCGGATTGCCGCGAGCGGAGCCATCCTTCGGGATCGCATCGGCTCGACGGCAGGGGAGCGCTCCTGACGGTGAAGATCGCCCTGGATCCATACATGCTGCGCGACCGACCATTCGCCGAGGTGTGCCGGATCGCCGCGGACATCGGCTACGATTCGATCGAGCTCTCGCCACGACCCGACTTCATTCCGTTCTTCACCCACCCCCGGGCGGACCGCGCCAAGGTTGCCGAATTCCGGACGGCCCTCCGCGAGACCGGGATGGAGCTGGCGTCCATCCTGCCCCTCTACCGATGGTCCAGCCCGGACGAGGATGAGCGACTCGCCGCCGTCGGCTACTGGAAGCGGGCGATCCAGCTCGCCGCCGACGTGGGCTGCGGGGTCATGAACTCCGAGTTCAACGGGCGTCCCGAGCAGGCCGCCCGGAGCGAGGCCCAGTTCTGGCGATCAATGGACGAGCTCCTCCCGATCTTCGAGCGGGAGGGGATCCGGTTGAACCTCGAGGCTCATCCGGACGACTTCATCGAGCGCAATACCGAGGCGGTCGACCTCGTCCGGGGGATCGATTCGCCACTCGTCGGCTACGTCTTCTGCGCGCCGCACACGTACTACCTGGGCGACGACATCGCGGCCATGATCGAATACGCGGCGCCCGTCCTTGCGCAGGTCCATCTCGCCGACGTGCTCAACCACCGGGCATCCTCTGGCAACCGCTACATCGTGAACCCACCCGGATCGCCGGCCCGCGTCCACCAGCATCTCGATATTGGCCAGGGCGAGGTCGACTTCGCGGCCTGCTTCGGCGCGCTTCGCCGGGTCGGCTTCGACGGGATCCTGACGAGTGCCGTGTTCGCCTGGGAGGAGCGTGCCGTCGAGTCATCGAGGATGATGTTCGAGGCGATCACCGGGTATCTCGGCGGGGGAACCTCGAGCTAGCCTGCGTCGATCGCAATGGCGCGCCGCTCGGCGAGGGCTCGCTCAGCGGCAAGGGCGATGATGAATGCCGCCCGTCCATCGGCTCCGGACGGACTCACGGGCAGATCGTCCTGGATCGATCTCGCGAAGGCGCGAGCCTGCTCAGCGTAGGCAACGGCAAACCGTGGCGTCGAGGTTGGCTGGGTGTCCCAGCTGATGCCGCCATCTCGACCCAGCGCCGACCCGGAGGCGATGGGCAGACCGCCGATGAACGCGCTTCCGTCGGTGCCATGGACCTCGGTGCGGACGTCCTCGCCGAAGGCGACCCGTCGGCTCAGCTCGATGCTGCCGATGGCGCCGGAGGCGAAGTTGAGGTTCACCACTGCCGTGTCGACATCACCGTAGGCCCCGACCTCCGGATACACCTGGACCGAGCCAGTCGCCTGGACTTCGACGACCTCGGAACCCATGAGGAACCGCGCCGAATCGAATTCGTGGATGCCCATGTCGAGCATGATCCCGCCACCGATGCGGGGGTCGAGGATGCCCGGCGGCGGCGCGTCGCGGTCGTATTGGCGGCTGCTGAAGAGCAGCGGTCGGCCCAGTTCCCCGGCCTCGATCCGCGCCCTGGCCCGGACGTGATCCGGGTCATGCCGGCGCATCAACCCAACCTGGAGCTTGATCCCGGCCCGCGCGACCGCCGCGAGCATCGCGTCAGTGTCGGCGAGGTCGAGCGCCAGGGGTTTCTCGCACAGGATGTGCCGACCCGCCGCGGCTGCGGCCTCGACGATCTGTCGATGGTGTACGGACGAGACGGCAATGAGCACGGCATCGACACCTGGTGCGGCGATGGCGCCCATCGGATCTGCGAAGGCGGTCGCGCCGCCGATCTCCTCCGCCAGTCGCCCGGCGGCATCCGCCTCGACATCGCCGATGGCGACGATGCGTACCTCGGGGGCGTGCGCGGCGATCAGACGAGCGTGGCTGCGGCCCATGCGCCCAGCGCCGATGATCGCCAGGCCGATTCGGGATGGCATCGTTCCTCCGTCGAGTTCGCTTCGTCGCGAGCGGATGGTAGTCGAACGGACGTCGTCAATGAAATCGGTTGCGCACCACACGAATGGAG
>JAXDKX010000023.1:0-2854 GCA_034666905.1 Chloroflexota bacterium
CGTTCCGTGCCGCGCCCGCTGGCACGTTCGAGCTCCGCCAGCTGGACGACGCGCCGTTCACCGGACCCCGACAGGCCGCAGGCCGCTCGCAACAGCCGCCCCGTCAGACGACCGTTCAACGGGCCACCGGACCGGGCGATCGCGCGCGACCGAGCCAGCGCGATCCGTGCCCCGACGGCTCCGGACCCCTCTGGATCGTGACCGCCCACCAGGGCCAGCGGGGCGACCCGTGGCATCGTCACCCACAGGTCGATCCGATCGCGAAGGGGCCCGGACACCCGGCGCTGGTACCGCTCGGGCTCGCGTCCGCGGCAGGCGCAGCTCCGATCCGTCGTCCCGGCGTAGCCGCACGGGCAGGGATTCATCGCGGCGACGAGCTGGAAGCGCGCCGGGAAGATCGTCGCGCGCCCTGCCCGGGCGATCGCGACGCGGCCCTCCTCGAGCGGCTGTCGCAGGGCCTCGAGCACGTCCCGACCGAACTCCGGGAGCTCATCCAGGAACAGCACGCCCTGGTCGGCCAGGCTGATTTCACCTGGCGACAGCCGCGGGCCGCCGCCAACCATGGCGGCATAGGAGATCGTGTGATGCGGCGAACGGAACGGCGGCCGGCGCCGCAGCTCGCGGATGGGACCCTCACCGGCCGCCGACGCGACGACGGTCGCAGCCAGCGCGGCGTCGTCGTCGAGCGGCGGCAGCAAGCCGGGGATCGTCCGCGCCAGCAGCGTCTTTCCGGAGCCCGGGGGACCGATGAGCAGGAGCCCGTGCCCGCCCGCCAGCGCAATCTCGAGGCCTCGCCGCGCCTCGGCCTGACCGCGGACGTCGCTCAGGTCCGGTACCCGCGGGCCGTCCGCTCCCTGCCCAAGCGGCCGAAACGCGCCCTCGATTGGCCGCCCGGCTGCCTCGACGAGCTCGATCCGGGGCGGGGCCGGAGCAGGCTGGCGTCGACGACGCGCTCGCACCAGCTCGACGGCCTCGCTCAGCGTCTGGACGCCGAACACCTCGGCACCATCGGCAAGGCGCGCCTCGTCCGCGGCGGCGGCCGGCACGATCACCCGTCGGATCCCGCGCCGGACGAGCACCGACACCATCGGCAGGATGCCGGGCACCGGCCGAACCTCACCACCGAGCGAGAGCTCGCCGATCAGGGCGATACGGCCGGGTGCCGCCCGGACCTGCTCGGAGCCGAGCAGGATCCCGAGGGCCATCGCGAGATCGAGCGAGGCACCGGCCTTGCGAAGATCCGCCGGAGCCAGGTTGACGGTGATTCGCCTTGGCGGGTGGACGAAGCCCGCGTTCCGCAATGCGCCACGAACGCGCTCGCGGGCTTCCTGCAACGCGGCATCGGCCAGACCGACGATCGTGAAGCCTGGCAGGCCGGGAGCGACATCGACCTCCACCCTGATGAGCCGGCCATCCAGCCCATGGAGCGTCGCGGATGGAACGATGGCCAGCACGCCCAGAGACTAGGCAGCCACCGTTACCCGCCGGTTATGTCCCGCTTATCCGTCGCTTACGGCGGACAACCCCCGCCGTACCTGGCGGACCGAGTCAGCGGACGGCGACGGCCGAGGTGGTCGAAACGATCGGCTTGTCGACCGCCTTGGCGAACTGGAGGACGGAACCGCCGAGCGCGGAGTCGGACTTGTCGAACATGAACGGCGCGCCCGTGTTGAGGGCGCTGATCGCGCCCCGATACTCGTTGACGATCTGGTGATCGATGGTGCGCTTGAGTGCGCCCTCGGCATTCTTGACATTGATGCCCGTGAACGCGTTCGACCGGTTCAGCACCAGCTGCACCTTTTCGGGCGGATAGCCGAGGTGGCTCATCGTCTCGAGGATCAGCCGGACGTTCTTGAGGCACGACAGGTCGGCCGTCATCACCACGTACACCACGGAAGCGGCTTCGAACACGCCCAGGTTGATGTCGTCGAGGCGCTTGTCGACGTCGATCAGGATGTAGTCGTACATCGTCGCGAGGATCTCGGCGATCTGCGGCAGGTGTTCCGGGTGGACGAGCTCGGCCGTCTCCGGCGATGGTGGGGCGAGCAGCAGGTCGACCCCCGAATCGTGCTTGACCAGAACGGTCTTGATGAGGTCGCCGTCGATCGCCGGCGCCGTGACGACATCGACGATGCTCTTGCGGTCCAGGCCAAGATCCAGGAAGACCCGGTGGTCGCCGAACTGGAGATTGCCGTCAACGAGGCAGACCTTGCGACCGAGCTCGCGATGGAGGGCGATGGCCGCGTTGATCGCGATCGTCGTCGTCCCCACGCCGCCCTTCGCTCCGTAGAACGCCAGGATCCGTCCGAGCGGTGGCCGCGACAGCAGTGCGTCGCGCGGGGCAAAGCGGGCGAGCAGGCTCTTGATGCGGGCCAGGAGCTCGGCCGGGTGGAACGGCTTGATCAGGTAATCGTCGGCCCCGGCTCGAAGCCCGCGAACCTTCTGCTCGACCTCCCGCTCGGCGGTCAGCATGATGATGGGAACGTGCCGTGCTCCGGCCTCTTCTGCGCGGATCCTCTCGGCGACCTGGTAGCCATCGAGCTTGGGCAGCAGGACGTCCAGGAGGATGAGGTCGGGCGCCTCGATACCGTAGAGCCGGAAGCCCTCGACGCCGTCCGCCGCGATCACGACGTCGTACCCCTCTTGCTTGAGGGTGTACTGCAGCAGTCGCTGGACGTTCGGATCGTCGTCGACGACTAGGATCTTGGCCGCCATCAATCCTCCACGGAATTCAACGAGTCGTATTCCCCGGACGCGTGGGCCGGCGGCGCGATTATAGGGCCGGCGGCGCGAGCGCCGAGAAACGCCTTGCGAAGATGACGTGTCGTTCGCAATGCATATTCGGCTGGTCCGC
>JAXDKX010000024.1:0-16760 GCA_034666905.1 Chloroflexota bacterium
TCCGCCCGTAGCTCAGTGGATCAGAGCGACTGACTTCGGATCAGTAGGTCGGGGGTTCGAATCCCTCCGGGCGGGCCAATCTACCGGCGGGCCACTACCGCACCGCGACAAGGGACGTCGTGACGAACATGTAGCGGCATTTGGACGTGGGCGCTGGGGTGTTCACGTCGTCGGGCAAACCCTGATACGTGCAGTCCCGGGCCGCTGGGTGATCGAACATTCCGGTGACCTCCACGACATCGCCCACTGGAACCACCGCGGGGTACGTCCCGGACGGGTCGAGCCTGACGATGAGCCATTCGTTGTACTCCGCTGGCGCGGACGTCTCGGACGGTTCGACCAGCAACAGCGGCTGCGAGCCGTCGGAGAACCAGCGTGGCTCATAGGCGCCGCCGTCGACATCGCAATTGCACCCGATGAGGCGCGCCTGGACAGCGATCGGGCGTCCGGAGAAGCATCTGAGCAGCCGCGCGTCGCGTGAGATCGCCAGGAGCGCGGAGACGTCGGCCGGCACCGGCGGGCAGAGCCTTCGCCCAGTGGCGACCGCGGACGCAGACGCGCTTGCTGTCACCTCAACCGTGGCGACCGCGGACGCAGACGCGCTTGCTGTCACCTCAACCGTGGCGACCGGGGACGCAGACGCGCTTGCTGTCACCTCAACCGTGGCGACCGGAGATGCCGGTGCCGAGACGGCGCATCCCGCGCTGACCATGAGAACCGTCAGCAAGAGACCCGCGCACCTGAACCCGATCAGCATCTGCTGCCTCGCGATGGAGCCAATCCCAAGTCTGACGCCTTGCGCCGGGCATCCGTTACCGACCCGTTGGCGATCAGCTGTATCGAAGCTGCAACGCGCGTGGCTCGCGGAGACGGGCCAACGACCGTCCTCGGCTCTATCGTCCTCGTGTCAAAGATTCGAAGCGAGGGGTTTCGGCCACGGCTGTCCACGATCGGGAACAGGCGCTCGACCCAGCGACGCAGACGGCCACCGGCGGGCCTGGGCGCGATCGAGGGCAGACCGAGCCGATCGAGGGAGTGCGCTTCAGCCCGTGGCCGCTCATCGCCGCCATTGGGCTGGGGGTCTTCGCCCTCATGAGCTGGATCATCGCCAGCAAGGCGGCCATCCCGTTCGACCAGCCCCTTCTCGATTCTGCAAAAGGCCTGGACCAGTACATGGGCTTCTGGCGCCTGCTGTCGGATGCTGCGAACTATCCACTGATCGCCATCGGGATCGGGATCGTCGTCTGGCTGCTGATCAAGCGGCAGGGACGTGAGGCAGTCCTGGTCGTCGGTGTGCTGGCGGCGGTGACCGCCGGAAGCGAGGGTGTCAAGCTGCTCGTAGCGCGGCCACGGCCGCCGGGTGACAGCTCGACCTATCTCGGCGCTGTCTACAGCTACCCATCGGGCCACATCCTCGAGGCGGTGACGATCTACGGGATCATTGCCGTGCTCCTCTGGCGAAGCTCGGCGCCCAAGGCCGTCCGAGTGGTGGTCCCGGTCCTCTTCGTCGTGCTCATCGCGTTGACGGCCGTCGCTCGAGTGGCCGTGAACGAGCACTACCCCAGCGACGTCCTCGCGAGCCTGTTTGGCGGCGTCGGCGTGCTGGCGCTCTTCGCCTGGTTCACGGACATCCTCGCCAGGCGCGACCGTTCGAAGTCGCAACGGTAGGTTCCCGTCGTGGCCACGAAGGCCCGCGAACGCGGGCCGGCACGACCGCAGGTCAAGGTGCCGCCAATCGAGCCACCGGCGGCGCCGACGAAGCGCGGCGTCACGCTCCTCGGGGTAGGGTTCTGCGTCGCCTTCGTGGCGATGCTGTTCTTCGCGTTCGTCGCCGACGTCATCCGCGAGCAGGAGCAATTCGCGCTCGACACGGTCGGCAATGCAGTGCTGCACGCGATCGCGTCGCCAGCGCTCGATGCTCTCATGAACCTCTTTACGACCATTGGGTCCGTTCCGGTCGTCGGATTCGTGTTCGCGGTGGTGGCCGGCTTCCTGCTCTATCGCCGGCACCGGGCCGAGGCGGGATTCCTCGCTGCTGCGATCGGCGGCAGCGTGGCCCTCAACAGCGTGCTGAAGCTCTTCTACCAGCGTCCCCGGCCACCGCTGCCATGGGCCAATGTCCTCCCCGACTACAGCTTTCCGAGTGGCCATTCGATGAATTCGCTGGTCTTCTACCTCGCGATCGCCCTGATCATCTGGGGGAGGGCCGGACGACGGACCGGCTCCATCGCGGTCGTGATCGCGCTCGTAATCGCGATCGCCGTGGGAATCAGCCGCGTGTACCTCGGGTATCACTACGTGAGTGATGTGGTCGGCGGATTCGCAGCCGGTCTCGCCTGGCTGTTCGTCGTCTCCATATCCTTCGAGCTCGTTCCAGCGAACTGGGCCCGACGGCCGTGGGCTCGGCGGACCACGAAGCGGTAGGCGTGAACGGCCAGCGAACGGGGCGTCCGGCGTACGATGCCGGACGAGCCTCGACGTCTGGCACGGCCATTGGCATGGATCTGCAAGCAAGGGACACGAGGCCCGTCGCTTGCATCTGGGCGGCCCGACGTCCATCGTGGCGACGTGCTGCGATTCCTGCTGCTTCGCGTCCTGCCAAGACGGCTCTTCCCGGTCCTGTTGGCGTTCGAGGCCTTCCGGCTGATCCGGCGCTGGCGACGCCGGAACGACCCGGTGCCGCACGACGTCGCCGTGCGCGTCTCGACGCCTCGCGATGCCATTTCAGCCCCGTCGCCAGATCCTGACCCCACTCCGACTGAGATCGTCGTCACGTAGCTCGGAACAAAGCCGACCTCGCCTTCGTCTCCCGGGCAAGACCGCCACCTCTCCAGGCGGCACGAGACGAAGGTGATCCGATGTCCCAGTCATTCCGCACGATCGGGGCCGCCGCGCTAGGTGCCCTGGTCGTTGCCGTCGCCGCGTTGTCGGTCCGTCCGGGACCCGTCGCTGGCGCCCCCACACCAGGCACCGAACTGGCCCCACACACCCTGACGGTGTCGGGCGACGGCAAGGTGACGGTCGTCCCGGACGTGGCGCGCGTGTATCTCGGAGTGAGCCTGACCAAGCCGACGGTCAAGGCGGCCCGAGACGCCGCAGCGAGCACGATGACCGACATCCTCGTCGCGATCAAGGCGCTCGGGATCGCCGACGCAGACATCCAGACCACTGGGCTGAACCTCAACACCCAGTATGCGAACGGCTCCTCGACCAGGATCGTTGGCTACGCGATCAGCGAGCAGATCCAGGTGACCGTCCGGAATCTCGACAAGGCGGGCGACGTCGTCGATGCTGCGACGGCCAAGGGCGCCACCGACGTGAACGGAATCTCCTTCGAGATCGGGGATCCGGCGAAAGCCCAGAACGACGCCCGTGCAGCCGCTGTTGCAGCCGCACGAGACAGCGCGGAGGCCATGGCGGCCGCGGCCCATGTCACGCTCGGCGCGGTGCTCTCGATCGCCGATACGGCGGGGGCGACCCCGATCTTCTACGGTCGCGCCGGCGCGGCCCCTGCGGCCGATACGTCCACGCCCGTCCAGCCCGGCACGCAGGACGTCGCTGCCTCGGTCACCGTCGTGTTCGAGCTGGATTGACGCTCAGGTTCGGGATCTCGCCTCGCTGATCTCGATCAGGTGCCCGTCGGGGTCGCGGAAGAACGCGCGGACCTCCCAATCCGACTCGACGGGCGGCGCCAGGAAGACCGCCCCGCGGTGCGACAACGTCGCGTGTGCGGCCCGGCAATCGGGTACCCGGATCGTCATCGAATGGCTCACCCGGTCGGGCTCCGTTGGGGCCTCGAACGTGACTGCTGGCTTGTCGGGCGTCGGCCCACCACCAGTCACCAGCAGCAACCAGGTCCCGAAGGCCTTGAGCACACACGACGTCCCGCCGTATTCGCGAACGACGGTCGCGCCCAGGACGTCCCGATAGAAGGCTTGGGCTCGCTCGACCTCCTCGACGACGAGGATGTGTGTCAGCTCCATCCCGGGCGCCGGGAACGGTGCGGTCATTCCCGGAGGGTCAGGCGCGCGCTGCGCCCTCGGCGCCCCAGCGGCGCAACTCGGCATCGAGGTCGAGCGGCATCACCGCCCCATGCGTCTCGAACTCCCCCCACGCCTCCCGCGGGACTCGCCACATGATCTCGAACTCGTTGCCGTCCGGGTCGGCGCCGTAGAGCGACTTGGAGACGCCGTGGTCCGAGGCGCCCCCGAGCGCCGTGGCCTCGGACAGGATCCTCGCGGCCTCCGCCAGGTCATCGATCGTGGGGACCTCCCAGGCCAGGTGGTAGAGCCCGACTGATCCGCGAGCCGGGCGAGGCGCACCCGGACCCACCGAGAAGAGGCCGAGGTCGTGGTGGTTGTCGCCGCCAGCCGCGCGCATGAACACAGCCTGGCCGCCCATCTCCGTGCCGACCACCTCGAACCCGAAGACGCGGCCATAGAACTCCGCGGCGACGGTCGCGTCCCGAACGAACAGGACGGCGTGGTTGAGGCGGCTGACCGGGATGCTCATGTATCCAGTCTGCGCCGCAGTCGTGTCGGTGTCGACGGCCATCACGCGGGCACCGGAACCGTCGAAGGAGCCGCGACGAGCTTCCATGCCGATCGCCAGGCTCCGTTGTTGGCCATCTGCAGCGTCATGTTCAGGAAGGCCAGGCCTTCGAGCTGGCGGGCCCTGGCGAGCGGTCCGACATCGATCGGGTCGAGGCCGATCGAGTCGATCAGGGCGATCACCAGGCGCTTGGCGTCGAGGTCGTCGCCAGCCACGAAACCGTCGAGTTGGACGCCGTCGAGGATCGGGTCGGCCTGGCTCGGGGCGAACAGGGTGTTGAACGCCTTCACCACCTTCGCGTCGGGGAGCAATGCGGCAATTTCCTCGGCATTCGATGACGAGGTGTCAATCTCGGCCCCGTTGGTGCCGAAGGAGATCCGGTTCGTGACGTCGATGACCGGCTTGCCGGCGACGGCTTCCCGGATCTCGGTCGCGACGTCCCCAGCGCTGGCAAACGGGATGGCAAGGACGACGAGCTCGGCCGATGCGGCAGCCTCGGCCGATGAGGAGGCGGACCTGGCCCCGGTCGCCGCGGCGACCTCGCCGGCGTGCTCCGGGTCCCTGGACGCGAGGACGACCTGGTGGCCGGCCCTGGTGAACGACGTGGCCAGCGCGCGACCAACGTTGCCGCTGCCAATGATGGCGATCTTCATGACCTGGTCCTCCGACTTGGCTTGACGAGTTGGCCCACATCAAGCAGACTTTGTTGTGGCAACAACATACGTGGGAATTATGCCCATGTCAAGAGTTATTGTTGGAGGGCAAACAGTGACGGTCGAAGAGCGCCGCCGACCCGCGGTCGGTCCCCAGGTGAAGCGCTGGCGGCGCGAGCGTGGCCTGACCCTGGCCACAGTCGCGGAGCGGAGCGGCCTCAACGTGGGCTACCTGTCCCAGATCGAGAACGACAAGGCGTTGCCGTCCCTGACGTGCCTGGCCTCGATTGGCGCTGCCCTCGATGTCCCGATCGCCTGGTTCCTGATCGACGAGGTGCCGCCGCCCCAGGTCGTGCGGGCGGGGGAGCGCCCGACTCGAACCCTGGAGCTCGGCCGAATCGAGCGTGTCGACGGCGGCCTGTCCCGCGACGTCAGCATCGTGGAGGTCGTGGGCGCGCCGGGCGCCCGGACGGGCCCCCACTCGCACGCGGGCGACGAGCACCACATCGTCCTGCGCGGCCGGTATCGGCTGACCCAGGGCGATCACGTCGTGGAGGTGGGGCCCGGCGATTACGTGCGCTGGGACGCAACGATCCCCCACGATGCCGAGACGCTCGGGGACACGGAGGGTGCGATGTTGATCGTCAGCCTGAACCCGGCCCACTGATACCCATCCGCAACCCTCGTCCCGAGAGCCACGAGCGTCGGGCAGGGTATTCTGTCGGCAGTTCCCAACGTCTTTCGTGACCCAAGTCAGGTGGTGCCCATGAAGGTCGGCGTCGCCAAGGAGACCGCGCCTGGAGAACGGCGGGTCGCCCTGGTACCCGAGGTCCTTGGCAAGCTCAAGGCCGCCGGGCTCGATATCCTCGTCGAGCAAGGCGCCGGCGCGGGTGCCGCGCTCCCCGATCAGGCGTACGTGGACGCTGGAGCGACGATCGTCAGCTCGGTCGAGCTGTACGGCCAGTCGGATGTCATCCTGCGGGTCCAGAAACCGAGCGAGTCCGAGGTCAAGGTGATGCGGTCCGGGCAGACGGTGCTCGGCCTGCTGACCCCCCTGATCGATCCGAAGACGGCCCAGTCGCTGGCGTCGCAAGGTGTGACCGCGATCAGCCTGGACGCCATCCCGCGAACGCTATCACGGGCCCAGACGATGGACGCCCTCAGCTCGCAGGCGAACGTCGGCGGGTACAAGGCCGTGCTGATCGCCGCCAATGCCTTCGGCCGGTACTTTCCGCTGCTGACCACGGCGGCGGGGACGGCCAAGCCCGCCAACGTCCTGATCCTGGGGATCGGGGTGGCCGGGCTCCAGGCCATCGGTACCGCTCGCCGTCTGGGTGCCGTGGTCAAGGCCTATGACGTCCGGCCGGAGACCCGCGAGCAGGCAGAATCCCTCGGTGCGCAATTCGTCAAGCTCAAGACGACCATCGACGCGACCGGCGCGGGCGGCTATGCCCGCGAGCTGACGGCCGAGGAGCGATCCGCCCAACAGGCCGAGCTCAACGAGGTCATCGGTGGGATGGACGTGGTCATCACGACCGCCCAGGTCCCCGGCCGGAAGCCCCCGCTCCTGGTCACCGCCGACGCGGTTGGCCGCATGAAGTCGGGCTCCGTGATCGTGGACATGGCGGCGTCGGCGCTCGGTGGCAACTGCGAGCTGAGCCAGGCCGGCCAGACGGTGGACACGCCAAACGGCGTGACCATCATCGCGCCGGACAACCTGCCCGCCTCGATGCCGGCCGGATCGTCCGCGTTCTATGCCCGCAACATCTCGGCGCTGTTGCTGGGGATGGTCAAGGACGGCAACCTGAACCTCGATTTCGACGACGAGGTCACCAAGGCCACGGTCATCAGCCACGACGGTGCCGTGGTGTCCGATCCCGTCAAGAAGCTGCTCGAGCCGGCCACGCCGGCCGCTGGAGGTCCCGCGTGAGCGATGAACTCCTGACCTCGCTGGCCATCTTCACGCTGGCCATCCTCGTCGGTTTCGAGGTCATCAGCAAGGTGCCCGCAACCCTGCACACCCCGCTGATGTCCGGGGCCAACTCCATCCATGGCATCGTCCTGGTGGGGGCCATGATCATCGCGGCGGAGGCGGACAACCCGGTCAGCTACCTGCTGGCGTTCGTGGCCATGGTGTTCGGGGCGATGAACGTGGTCGGCGGGTACGTCGTCACCGACCGCATGCTCCAGATGTTCCGCAAGAAGCCGACGGCCGCCAAGGCAGGGACCGAGGGCGCAACGAGCGCCCCCGGCGCCTAGTCGAGGAGCGCGCCGATGTCACAGCAGTGGATTTCGACGATCGTGTACCTCGCCTGGCTGGCGGGGGCGGCCTGCTTCGTCCTGGGCCTGCACCGCATGAACTCCCCGGCAACGGCTCGCGACGGCAACCGCCTGAGCGCAGCCGGGATGGCGATCGCGGTGGTGTCGACGCTTGCCTTCCTGATCACCCGTGAGGGGGGCCTGGGCGGCATCGCCCTCGCGATCATCGTGATCGGATTCGCCATCGGCGGCGGCGCCGGCCTGTACACCGCCCGCAGCGTGAAAATGACCGCGATGCCGCAGCTGGTGTCGCTGTTCAACGCCGTCGGCGGCGGTGCGGCCGCCCTGGTCGCGATCGATGACTTCATCCGGCTCAACTCGGGCGCACCTGTCGACATCACGATCTTCGTCGTGCTCGGCGCGCTGATCGGATCGGTGACGTTCAGCGGCTCGCTGATCGCGGGCGGCAAGCTCCAGGGCCTGATCGCCGGCAAGCCGATCTACGTTCCGGGTGGCCAGGCGGTCACCGCCGGCCTGGCGATCATCGCCCTCGCCGGGATCGCGGCGCTGATCCTTGCCGCGGCCGGCGTCTTCTCGCTTGGTAGCACGACCGTCATTGCCATTCTCGGGCTGGTGGTCGCCGCCGGCCTGGTCTTCGGGATCACGATGGTCCTGCCCATCGGCGGGGCGGACATGCCGGTCGTCATCAGCCTGCTGAACTCGTTCACCGGCACAGCGGCGGCGATGGCCGGTTTCGTGCTCGGCAACCCGGTCCTGATCATCTCGGGAGCCCTGGTCGGAGCGTCCGGCGGCATCCTGACCAAGCTGATGGCCGACGCGATGAACCGCTCGGTCGTGAACATCATGGTCGGCGGCTTCGGCGGCGGTGAGGGGGTCACCGGGGCGGTCAGCGGTGGCGGCAGCGTCCGGGAGATCGGCGCCGACGACGTCGCGATCCAGCTGGCCTACGCGAGCTCGGTCATCATCGTGCCCGGCTACGGGCTGGCGGTCGCCCAGGCGCAGCACGCCGTACGCGAGCTCGCCGAGCTCCTCGAGTCGAAGGGGGTGGACGTGAAGTACGCCATCCATCCCGTGGCCGGCCGGATGCCGGGGCACATGAACGTCCTCCTGGCGGAGGCCAACGTGCCGTACCCGCAGCTCAAGGAGATGGACGAGATCAACCCGGAATTCGATCGCTGCGACGTCGCCCTCGTGATCGGCGCCAATGACGTCACGAACCCGGCCGCCCGACGGCCCGGCTCGCCGGTCTCGGGCATGCCGATCCTGGACGTCGACCATGCCAAGTCGATCGTCGTCATCAAGCGCTCGATGGGTCGGGGCTACGCCGGCATCGACAACGAGCTCTACTCGAACCCCAAGACCGGGATGCTCTTCGCCGACGCGAAGGAGGGCCTCGCAGCGCTCACGGCGGCGGTCAAGGCGCTCTAGGCTCCCTGGTGCCCGGGCGCTATTCGCCCTGGCCGGACGACTCGATCAGCTCGACGTCGGGGATCGCCGTGATCGCCCCCAGGATGTCCGGAGGCCGGGCTGCCGCTGGAAGGCGCAACTCCAGCTCCACCTCGTAGCGGCCCTTGCCCAGCCGCTGGCTGTTGATCCCGGCGATCTCGACTCGCCGATCGACCAGCATCCGCGACATGTCACCGAGCGCCTCGAGCCGGCCGACCTCGAGACGGACCTTGATCGCCCTGGTCCCCGGTTGGTGGATCCGCTCGACGAGCGCGTTGAGGGGCCACAGCGAGAACACGACGATCAACGGTCCGACCTGGGCGATCACCCACTCGCCGGCGCCTGCGGCCATGCCGATGGCTGCCACGGTCCAGAGGCTTGCCGCCGTCGTCAGGCCGCGGATCGAGGTCCCGTACTTCAGGATGGCTCCCGCGCCGAGGAAGCCCACGCCGGAGACGACCTGGGCCGCCACCCGCGACGGATCGATCGACGGCGCGTCGGCCGCGCCGCCAATGCCCGCGAAACCGTAGATCGACAGCTCGGTGAAGATCGCCGAGCCGAGGGCGACGAGGAGATGGGTCCGCATGCCGGCCGGATGCTCGTGGACCTCGCGCTCGAGCCCGATCGCCGCGCCGAGGATGGCCGCGATGAGCATCCGGGCCGCGAGGTCCGCCTGGAGCGTGACATCGAACGGGAGCAACGCGTGCAACCTCCGGCTCGGATCGAAGCGGTCGCCAGTCTAGACCGGGTCCACCAGCTCGATCCGGATCCGCTTGTTGATCCGGCCCTTGGATTCGTAGCCGAGGACCCGGATCCCGCCGACTTCACGGGTGTTCGCGACGTGGGTGCCGCCGTCGGCCTGCAGATCGAGGCCGACGATCTCGATTGTCCGGATCTGTGCGATCCCCGGCGGCAGCAGGTTGACCTTCGTCCGGATCAGGTCGGGGATGGCGAAGGCCTCGTCTCGCGGCAGGACCGCGACCTGAACGTCGCGCTCGGCAGCGAGCTCGGCGTTCACCGTCGCCTCGATCGAATCGACCAGGTCGCCCGACATCCGCTCGAACTCGAAGTCCATCCGGCCGCTGCCGGGCTCCATGTTGCCGCCGGTCACGAGCGCGCCATGATCCCGCCACACCACGCCACAGAGGGCATGGAGGGCGGTGTGGGTACGCATCAACGCCAGCCGACGCGCCCAGTCGAGGTCCACGCGGACCGCGTCCCCGACCGTGGGCGGGTCGCCTCCGTCCGGTTCGAGCTCGTGGACGATCTCGCCATCGGCCTTGTGCGCGCCCCGGACCGTCCACGACCGTCCATCCACGGTGCGCAACACGAGGCCGCGATCCGGCGGTTGGCCGCCGCCGCCCGGGTAGAAGACCGTCCGATCGAGGAGGAGCTCGGTCACATCACCCGTGTCGACGGCGACGACGCGGGCCTCGACCGAGCGGAGATAGGCGTCCGAGTAGCACAGCTGTTCCCCGATCGGCGTCATCGCACTCGGGGACCTATTGCGCCGTCAGGGTCCCGGTCATGTTGGGATGCACGGAGCAGACGAACGCATAGGTCCCGGCGGGTAGCGCCGGGACGTCGTAGGTCCTGGCGGCCGGCCCGGTCACGATCTCGCCCTTGAACACCTCAGCGCCGCCGGCATTGTCCTTGTGGATGGCGACGTTGTGGGGGACGCCGACGTCCTTGTTGTCGAAGGTGATCTGGAATGGCGTGCCGGCCGGGGCGGTGACTGCGGTCTGCTCGTAGGCGATGTTCAGGGCGCTGATCGCGACCGCCCCGGCCGCCGCGCTCGCGCCGCCTCCGGAGGGCGCGGCGCTGGCCCCTGCGGAGGCCGCAGCGCTGGCGCCGGCGCTTGCCGGCCCCGAGGCCTCGACGCTGGGAGCCGGCGTGACCGGCGGGGCCGGCGTGTAGGTCCAGCCGGGCGTCGAGGTCACACAGCCCGCAGCCGCGGCCCCGACGAGGGCGACCAGCGCGAAGAGGGTCAGGCGGCGGGCGTGAGACATCGGCAACGAAACCTCTTCGGTGGCCGCGGGTGGCCGCGTTCGGGTTGACCGCGTTGGGACAGCCAGCCGAATCTACCGTGCTCAGACCGCTCTTGTCGCGGCGCGCTGCACGCGGTCCTGCCCGGGTGATGGTACGGCTTGCCCATGACCTCCCCGTACTATCGGGTCGGTTGTTGCGCCTGCGGTCTGGACATAGTCTCGGGTTCCACCTCATTCAGGAGTGGTGGACCTGGACTCATCCCCCCGTCACTTCAGATCGGAGTCCACCGCATGGGCAACATCGTCACCCGCACCCGGCGCCTTGCGCTCACGATCGGACCGCTCGTCGCGATCGCGCTGACCCTCGCAGCCGGACATCGCTGGTAAATCAACCTTTTAGCCACGCGTCCCTCGCCCGGAGCCCATCCGGACGAGGACATTGCGACCCGATCGAGACCCGGAGCCCTCCCTCCGGGTCTCGCGGTGTCCGGGCCCCTGTTCGCCTAGCCCGGACTGGTCAGCCCCAGCCGGATCGCCACGGTCGCTGCCTCGACCCGTCCTGACACCGCCAGCTTGGACAGGATGTTCCCGACGTGGACGCCGACCGTTTTCTGGCTGATGAACAGACGCTCGCCGATCTCGCGATTCGTCCGTCCCTGGGCGACGAGGCCCAGGACCTCACGTTCTCGAGCGCTCAGCCCGAACGTGTCCGTCCGCGGCGCGGCCGATGACGCATCGCCGGCAATCGCTCGGACGAGGGCGGACCGACCGTTCTTGTCCTGCCGCCTGGCTGCCGGGCCGACCGGCGTGACGGGCGGCGGTTCGCCCGGCACGTCGTTGAGGAAGGCGTCCACGGATTCGGGCATGTTGATCCGTGCTCGCCCGGCGAGTTCGCGAATCTCCCGAAGCAGCGGCCGCGCCTCAAGCTGGAGCGCGGCGCGGGTGGCCTCCTCGATCGGGCTCTTGGCATCGGCACGGCCCGGGCGGCCGGCACCACCCGACAGGGCGGCCTCGGCCTGGCGCCAGCGGGCCAGCGCCGCGTCATAGGGGGCGTGCAACTCCGTCCACGCATCGGCCACATGGGCCCAGGCGGCTGGGCGGTCGTCGGCCTCCAGCCGCCGCTGATAAGCCCGCGCGGTCGCCAGGTACGCCTCGGCAATCCGCCGAGACCCGGCCGACGCCGGCGCCGCCGCTGCCCGGACGAGGGCGGCAGCCGTCGCGATCACCTCGGTGGTCCGGCTTCGGGCGGCGGCGAGTGGCGCCAACTGGCGATTCTCGCGTGCCTCGGTGCCGGCGGCGGCATCCACCCGCGCTACCATCGCCGCCATTCGAGCGGCCAGCACCCACTCCTCGGTCGACTTGACCACGGCCCAGCCGCGTTCCACCGACCGGCTGGCGTCACTGACGTCGCCCCGCCACAGCGCATAGGACGCCGCCACCAGGTAGTACGACCCGGCCAGCTGGGAATCGCGGAGCGCATCGAATTCGAGCACCGTCTGGCCGAGCAGCCGGGCGGCCGCCTGGCCCGCTTCGGTCTCGATCTCGATCGCGGCCAGGAAGACCCACGCATCGAGGAAGCCCACCCCGACCGGGGCCCAGCGCAGGGCGCGGAGGCACAGCTCCCGCGCCTCGGGCCAACGACCGAGCAGGATCAGCGTCTCGGCGACGTTCCCGGCCAGGAAGTTCCCGTAGACGGCTTCGAGGCCGGCCGATCGTGCCTCCTCGATGCCCCGGTAGGCGACCTCGACGGCGTCCTCGCGCCGGCCGAGGAGGTCGAGCACCGTGGTCAGGTTGGCCATGATCCGGAACAGGGAATCGGGGTCATCGATGGCCCGGGCGCCGGTCTCCGCCTGGCGCAGCAGGTCCACCGCCCCTTCGGGATCGCTGCCCCATGCCATCGAGACGCCGAGCGTCGTCGTCGCATGGATTTCGAGTGCGCGCGCCACCGGCTCGCACGCGCGCGCAACCCGGATCGCCTCTTTCGCGTGGCGCTGGCCCTCGGAGAAGACCCCATCGAGCATGTTGAGGAGGGCCAGGGTTGCGAGGACCCTGGCTCGCTCGGGGCTTGCTTCCCGCGGGATGAGGTCGACTGCCCGCCGTGCCGCCCCGATGGCACCGATCGGATCGCCAGCGGCGCGCCTGACATGGGCCAGTCGCTCGTACAGCAATCCGAGCCGGACGCGGTCGCGACGAGCGTCCAGGCTCCCGACAGCCGCCTCAAGGTAGGCGGTCGCCCGCGATGTGCGGCCGATGGCAAAGGCCGCCTCGGCGGCCCGAACCTGGAGCTCGGCGCTGTCGGCCATCGGCTGGGTCGGCTTCCGGCGCGGGCCTACCGCGGCGGTCGCCGACTCATGAACCGCGAGGGCCAGCTCGAGGGCGGCCAGCTCGTCGGCAGGCGCATGGCGCTCGGATGCCTGGGCCGCCGCACCGATTGCTGCGTAGCGGGCGCGTTGCGGCTCGTGCGCGTCGAGCCAGTAGCGCGCCGTCCCCACGGACGGCTCGGCGATGCCGATGGCCAGCGCAACCCGGTGCCGGGTCCGGACCATGGGCAGCAGGTCCCGTTCGACGGCTCGGCCGATCAACTCGTGGCGGAAGACCAGTTCGCCATCCCGCTCCTTCACGAAGCCGTGCTCGAGCGCTTCGCCAAGACCGGCAAGCAGGTCGGCGTCCAGGACGCCATCACCGTGGCGCGGGGCGGTGGACGACCGCGGAGCCGGCCGCTCGGTCTCCGTTTCGAAGGCGGCCGTGACGTCGGCAAGCTGTTGAGCCGTGAGCGGCCGGCCTGCGGGAGCCATCAGCCGCAGCACGCGACGGCACTCCGGCGAGCGAACGCCGATCCGGGCCATCACCAGGTCGTCGAACGAATCGGTCAACGAGGCCGTTGGCAGCTCCCGCCTCGCAGCGAGGAGCTCCTCGACGACGAGCGGAATGCCGCGCGAACGCTCGACCACGAGGAGGAGCAGGCTGGCTGGCGCTCGTTCGCCCTCGATCCCTTCGATCAAGGCAGCAAGGTCGTCGCGGTCCAGCGGTTGCAGCGCCTGGCGCTCGACAGCCAGAGGCGAAATCGCAGCGAGATCGTCCGTCCACGGGTGATCGCGCGCCACGACGTCGGGTTGATCCGTGAGCAGGATTGCCAGGCGCTGGTCGCGGGCAATCCGGATCAGGAACGTGACCAGGGCTCGGGTCGCTGCATCGGACCGATGCAGGTCCTCGAGGATCAGGGCGACCGGCTGCCGCTCGCCGAGCCGTCCCAGGGTTCCCAGGATCCCTTCGAGGATTCGTGCCTGGCGGCGCTCCGGCGCCGTCGACGTGTCGGCACCGGGCGACGTCGCGCCGACCCGTTCCGCGAGATCCGGCAGCAGTCGCAGAAGGTCTCGGGTCGCGGGGCCGAGCACGTCTGCGAGCGCGCGATCTGGGAGGTCCCGCAGGGCCGGCCCGATGGCCCTGATGACCGGACCGTACGGAGCATCCACGCCGGACGGCCAGGCACCCGCACGAAGGATCGTCCATGGCGCGGCGAGCTCGCCGATCCGGACGCTCGCCTCGTCGAGGAAACGGCTCATGCCGACCCCGGCGGTCCCCCCCATGATCAGCGACCGCGAGCGACCGCCGGCGACGTCGTCGAGGACCGACGCGAGGCGCGCAAAGGCCACCTCCCGCCCCACGAAGCGCGCGCTCGTGTACCTGCCGGGCATTCCCGCATTCTAGGTGCCCACCGGGACCCCCTCTCCGCCGTTTCTGCGGACCGCGGCTGAACGCCCCGGAACTGGGCTAGGCTGCGGCAGTGACCGAAGGCCGGCGACCGCCCCATCCCGCCAACACGCTCAACGAGCTGCCTGGCGAGGAATGGCTCTACTTCACCAAGTCGCTGCTAACGACCGCCTACCCATCGGAATTGGGCCATGCCGCGCGCAAGGCGCACGGAGCGAACAAGCCGCCGCGACTGATGGCGCGTCTGATCGAATTCTTCACCCGGACCGGCGAGCTGGTGCTCGACCCGTTCGCCGGGGTCGGCGGGACGCTGCTGGGCGCGGCGATCGCCCGGGGGCCCCGCCGCGCACTTGGGATCGAGCTGGACCCGCGTTGGGCGGCTGTCTACCGGCAGGTTGTCGTCGACCTGGCCGCCCAGCGCGACGGCCTCGGGCCTGAGCTGGCCGATCTCGGCAGCTCCGATCCCGGCGGCCCGCGAGGATTCGATCCGAGCGGCCTCGAATTGCGGGTGGGCGACTCGCTGGCCGTGCTGCCGACGATTGCCTCAGGTTCGGTGGACCTGGTCGCCACCGACCCGCCATACAACCTCCAGCTGCCCATGACCATGGCCGGCGGAACCCTCGCCGAGACGCACGCCAACCGGAGGACCGACTACGCGATGGTCACCGAGGCAGCCGAGGACCTGGCCAATGCGGCCGACTACCCGGCGTTCCTCGATCGGATGGGTGACGCATTCGGGGAGCTCCACCGCGTCCTGCGCGACGGCCGGTACGCGATCGTGATCGTGCGCGACGCCTACCAGGACGGACGGTACGTGTTCACCGGATCGGACCTGGCGCAACGGGCGACAGGAGCGGGTTTCGTGCCGAAGGGCGACCTGATCTGGTATCAGGCGGGGAGCCGCCTTCGGCCGTACGGGTATCCGCACAGCTTCGTCCCGAACATCGTCCACCAGCACATCCTCGTGCTGCGCAAGGAACCCGTCGGGCGTCAGAGCTCGCGGCGGCGGGACTCGATGTAGGTCTGCAGGACGCTCGTGTCCTGGTCGGCTTCGCCCATCGTCCAGGTCTCGGCGGCGATCGGCATCGTGGCGACGGGCCGGTCGCCGGCAGCCGTCTCCTCGACCACTGCGCCGAGGGTCATGTTGTGGACCCATCCCTGGCGGCCGTCAGGACAGAGGACGAGCCAGTAGGCACCGTACTTCTCCATCAGCTGGACCTCGTCGCCACGATCGAGATAGCCCGTCTCGGCGCCGCGCAGCTCGTCGGGCGTATCGAGCATCCGGACGACCCGAAAGCGAATGACGCGCATCTCGCGTCCGTCGAGGGGGCCGACGAGACCCCGATCGAAGGTCAGCCTTGGAGCCGGGGTGGCATCGCGAACCGGATCCGCCTTCCGAGCCTGGATCAGCGACGCTCGTCGCCAGCGCGGGATCTGGGCCTCCGGGTCCTCGGCCTCGTCCAATCCGGCAACGGGCCGCGGGAAGGGATTGACCCCGAGTGCGGCTGCGGCGGCGAGCTCCTCGTCCGAAGCGGGTTGGTCGCCGGCGCGGCGCCGTTTGCCGAACATGCCAAAGGCCATCGCCATCGCGACCGTTCCGGTCGCTGTCATGAGGGTCGGCCCGATCGTCATGCCGCCGAGCGTCGGGCCGGACAGCCCCAGCGCGCCGAGCGCACTCGTCAGCGGGCCCCATGTCGGATGCCCACCAGACGGCGAGCTGGTCGCCGATCCAAGCGGATCTTCGGACGGCGCTACCGGTCCGTTTGCATTGCCCGTGACACCGGGACCGTCCGGATCGGTCGGGCCGCTCGGCCCGCCCGGTGCGCTCGGTCCCGAACCGCTGCCGAAGCCGAATGTCGATCCGAGCAAGGCCAGCAGCGGGTTCGTCGATGTCGGCGTCGAACCATCAGACGGTGAATCGCCCGAAGGTGTCGATCCGTCGGGACTCGTGCCGCCTGGCATAGAGGAGACCGGGATGGGATTCGAGCGGGAAGCGGCCGGGTCCGCGATCCACGGCGGCGCGCCGGCCGGTGGCAGACCGGGCGTTGACGGCGTCGAAGCCGGCGCAGGGCCAGGGGTCGGGGTCGTGGTCGGGCTCGGGTTCGGCGTGGGCGTCGATTTCGGGGTTGGG
>JAXDKX010000025.1:0-3035 GCA_034666905.1 Chloroflexota bacterium
GGAAGCGGGGTGCGCCCTCGAACAGCGGTGCCATCGTGGCCGCGAAGATCCCGGCCGAGATCCGGTCGAGGACCTCGATCGGGGGCAGTGGCGTCGTGCGATCGGCGGTCACCACCCACCGGCCTCCCGGATCAATCGATGGAGGACGCGGGCGGCCACAAGCCGGCGGTATTCGGCGGTCGAGCGCACGTCGTCGATCGGATGGAGCTCTGCGGCCAGGGTTTCGGCCGCGCGATCGGCGGTCTCGGGCGTTGGCGGCCGGCCCTCCAGCGACAGTTCGGTGGCACGGGCGCGCATCGGTGTCGGCGCGACCGAGCCGAGGGCGAGACGGACATCCCGCCATGGTTTCGCCCGACCCGAGTCGCGGTAGCCGAGGGCGATGACGACCTTGCTGATCGACTGGGCGCGGCGAGTGCCGATCTTTCGGAAGCGCGTCTCGCGTCCGGCCGCGAGCGGGATCCTGATCCGGACCAGCAGCTCGTCCGGCTGGAGCTCGGTCGTTCGGTAGGCCGGCCAGAAGTCCGACGCGGCGACCGCTCGCTCGCCGCGCACCGAGCCACAGAGGAACGAGGCATCGAGCGCGAGCAGGACCGGCAAGGTGTCGCCCGCCGGCGACGCATTCGCGACATTGCCGCCGATCGTGCCGCGATTCTGGATCTGGGCGGCGCCGATCGTGGCCGCCGCCTCGACCAGGGCCGGCAGGTGCTCGCGGCAGATTGCCGAACGGCGGAGCTGCGTGTACGTGGTCAGGGGGCCCATGGACACGGCATCGCCATCGAGGACGATCCCGCGCAGGTCGTCGAGCTTCCAGAGGTCCACCACGCGTTCGGGCGGATCGCCGAGCTCGCCCGTCAGGGCCACCATCAGGTCGGTGCCACCGGCGATTGGGCGGGCGGGGGCCTGCGCCATCACCGCGAAGGCCTCGGCCAGGCTTGCCGGGCTCACGACCGGTGGCTCGACGGGCATCCGGTCAGCCGCGACCGAACGGACCGCGCCGGCTGGCACGGCCACGCTGGCGCAGCCGTCCGGCAACGATTACGACGATCGACGCCAGGATGCCGAACCCGACGGCCAGCTGGGTTGGCGTGAACGGCGGCGTCGACGCGGGGGCGTCGGAGCTTGCCGGGCCACCGGCCACCTCGGACTCCGCGCCCGGTTCGGGATCGCGACCGGGGTGAGGGCCCTTGCCGTTGGTTGGTACCGCGATGCGGTCGGGGCTCACTGGATTCCTCCGACGGGACCGGATGCTGCCAGGGCAATGGCTTCGATGATCTTCGTGTATCCGGTGCAGCGACACAGGTTGCCCGCGATCGCCTCCCGAATGCCATCCTCATCGGGGCCACCGCCGGCGTCGAGATAGGCCCGGCCGGCCATCAGCATCCCCGGCGTGCAGATTCCGCACTGGGCACCCCCGGTCTCGAGGAATGCCGCCTGCAGCCTGTCCAGCCGTGGCGCCCCGCCTGGTTCGGCGTCGCGAACGGCGAGTCCCTCGACCGTGGCCACCGTCGAGCCGTCCACCTGGCAGACGGGCACGAGGCAGGCGTCCACGGGTGCGCCATCGAGGAGCACCGTGCACGCGCCGCATTCCCCTTCCCCGCAGCCCTCCTTCGTGCCGGTCAGCGCGAGCTCCTCGCGCAGGACGTCGAGCAGCCGGCGCATGCCCGGGACGTCGACCTCGACCGGCGTCGCGTTGACCGTGAAGCGATACGCCGTCATCGGGCCGGCTCCGGGGCGGGCTCGGAGGCGCCCGGTGGCAACGGCGCGACGCCGCGAACGCCCGTGATGGCGGCAAGGATCCGCTCCGGGCTCGCTGGCAGCTCGGAGATCCAGGCGCCCGTCGCGTCCGCAATGGCGGCGATCACCGCGGGCGCCCCGACGTCCATCGGCAGCTCTCCGATCCCCTTGGCGCCGTGGGGAACGCCGGAGAACGGGGCCTCGACCAGGATCGTGGTGATCCTGGGCGCGTCCAGCGAGGTCGGGATGATGTAGGTCGCCAGGCGGTCGTTGAGGTAGCGTCCGTCGCGCAGCTTGATCTCCTCGATCGTGGCGTAGCCCACGGCCTGCAGCGTCCCTCCCTCGACCTGGCCCTCGGCCAGGACCGGATGGATGACGCGGCCCACGTCATCCGCGGCGACGACGTCGCGGACATGGACCTCGCCGGTGTCCAGCTCGACATCGACCTGGGCGACACAGGCCGCCCAGCCGAATGCCGGGTACGCGTCGCCCTTGTAGGTCAGGTCGTCGAATGGGGCGCCAGGGTAGGGCTCGAAGCGCTCGTCGATCCGGAGGGCACCGTTCGTCTCCGCGTAAGCACGATAGGACGAGGCAAAGGAGCCCCCGCGCGCGCGCTCGACGGCCTCGCGCAGCCGGCCAGCCGCCTTGATCAGGAGGCCGCCGACGACCATCGCCGTGCGCGAGGCGACGGTGGGACCGGAATCGGGGACGAAGGCCGTGTCCGGCGTGGCGACCTCGACCTCGTCGATCGGGACGCCGAGGGTCTCGGCAACGAGCTGGGGGAAGATCGTGTTCGTTCCCTGGCCCATCTCGGTGGCCGCCGTCAGGACCTGGATCCGGCCATCCGCGGTCAGCTCGAGCGAGGCGAGGGAGGCGAGCCGGACCTCGCCGGACCCGGTGAAGCCCGCGCCGTGCCACGCAAGCGCGAGGCCGACGCCGCTGGCGATCCGTTCTCGCCCCGTCCGAAGCGCTGATCCGGGCACGTTCCCCGATCCGTCGCGGCGCGTCCGGGACGCGTCGTGGCGGACCCGCAGCCGTTCGAACTCGCCGGCTTCCGCCGCGCGCTCGAGGACTTCCTCGCCGGCGACGCTCTCGCGGAGGACCTGGCCGGTGGGCGTCGAGTCACCGAGCCGGTACACGTTGCGGCGGCGGATTTCGAGGGGGCTGAGGCCCAGCCGGTCGGCGATCCGGTTGAGCTGGGTTTCGGCGGCGAACTCGACCTGTGGTGCCCCGAATCCGCGGAACGCGCCGTTGGGCGGGGTGTTCGTGCGTGTGGCCCTCGCCCGGATGCGGACGTTCGG
>JAXDKX010000026.1:0-3314 GCA_034666905.1 Chloroflexota bacterium
CCCCGAGGACGCGGGCGATCGACGCCCGGCCGTGACCCACGTTGACGACGATCGCGCCACCCGCCGCATCGAGATACTCGCGGCCGGTCGCATCCCGGATCGTGGAGCCGTGGGCCTCGACGGCGACTGGCAGCTCGGGATCGAGGGAGCGGCGGAAGACGCGGCCAGTCACTGCGCGAGTGTACGGGTGGCTGGGCGGGGATGGCTTTGCGGTCTGGCCAGGGTCAGAATGGTGGCACGATGCACGAACCCACCGTGATCGCAGCTCGGGATGAGCCCGAGGCATATATCGCCCGCGACCGGCGCTGGTCGCTGGCCACGCGATCGACGATGCTGGATCGGGTCCGCGGCGCCGGCCTGTTCGCCGATATCTCTGGCTTCACGCCCCTGACCGAGGCCCTCGCCAACGAGCTCGGGTCGCAGCGCGGGTCCGAGGAGCTGACCGCGAACCTCGATCGCGTGTTCCACGCGGTGATCGCCGAGGTCGACGCGTACGGGGGCGACGTCATCTACTTCTCGGGCGACGCGATCACGTGCTGGCTCGACGGCGACGACGGCGTGCGGGCAACTGCGGCCGCTCTGGCCATCCAGGCGGCGATGGACCGGGTCGGCACGATCGTCACCCCGAATGGCACGACCGTCCGGCTCGCGGTGAAGGTCGCGGTCGCCGTCGGTGCCGCCCGGCGGTTTGTCGTCGGCGACCCGACGATCCAGCTGATCGACGTCCTCGCCGGTCGCCTCGTCGATGACCTCGCCGATGCCGAGCATCACGCGGAGAAGGGTGACGTCGTGCTCGATCAATCGGCCGTTGGCTCGCTCGGGGACCGGGTCCGCATCCGGGAGCGCCGCACGGACGAGGACAGCCACCGGTCGTTCGCCGTCGTCGAATCGCTCAAGATCGAGGTCGCGAGACAGGCGGCGGAGGAGCCGCCGCCCCTCGACGACGCGCTGGTCCGGCCATGGCTCCTGCCGGCGGTGTGGGATCGCATCCGGACAGGCGGCGGAGAGTTCCTCGCGGAGCTCCGACCCGCGTATCCCGTATTCCTCCGCTTCGGAGGGATCGACTACGACGATGACGACGGAGCCATCCAGAAGCTCGACGGGTTCGTCCAGCGCGCCCAGCAGATCATGGCCGGCTATGGCGGAAACGTGCTCCAGCTCACGCTCGGCGACAAGGGTGCCTACCTCTATGGCGTCTTCGGATCGCCGACGGCCCACGAGGACGATGCGGCGCGGGCGGCGGCCGCCACGCTCGAGCTGCGCGATCTCGAACGCACCAGCGATGTCAGCGGGATCCAGATCGGGATCGGTCACGGGCGACTGCGAAGCGGCACCTACGGCCATCGGATGCGCCGGACATTCGTCTGTCTGGGCGACGCGGTCAACCTCGCGGCCCGCCTCATGTCGAAGGCACCGGAGGGCTCGATCTACGTCAGCGACGACGTCCGGTCCGATGCCGGCGACGCCTACATCTGGGAGGACCTGCCGCCCCTGGCGCTGAAGGGCAAGGCGCTGCCGGTCCGGGCTCACGCCCTGACCGGGTCGTTGGAGCGGGCGTCCCATCGGAAGCTCCGGTTCGAGCTGCCACTGATCGGCCGGACGACCGAGCTGGAGCTGCTCGAGCAGGCTCTGGAGCAGTCCCTCGACGGGCGGAGCAGCATCGTCGGGATCGCCGCCGAAGCCGGGATGGGCAAGTCGAGACTGGTAGCCGAGTTCGTCCGGTCCGCGCGGCGGCGCGGGCTGTTCGTCGGTTTCGGTGAGTGCCAGTCCTTCGGCGCGACGACGCCCTATCTCGCGTGGCGCGAGATCTGGCGGCGCCTGCTCCATCTTGACGACGACCTGTCCGATGAATGGCAGGTCGCGCGAATCGACGAACTGCTGACCGCCATCGACCCGCTCCTCGCCGCCCGCGCTCCGTTGCTCGGAGGCCTGGTCGGGCTGGACATCCCCGACAGTGAGCTGACCGCGGCGTTCGATGCCAAGCTCCGCAAGACCTCGCTCGAGGATCTGCTCGGCGAGGTGCTCCGCGCGCGAGCGGCGAGTGAGCCGCTCGTTCTGGTGCTCGAGGATTGCCACTGGATCGACGAGCTGTCCCGGGATCTGTTGGGGGCCCTCGCTCGGGTCGCGGCCAGCCTGCCGGTCATGGTCGTCCTGGCCTATCGACCCATCGGCGAGCCCGGCGGAGGCCTCGGCCTCGAGCGGCTGCCGTCATTCGTCGAGCTGTTGCTGGATCAGCTGGGCGAGGCGGACGCAGGCGCGCTCATTTCATCCAAGCTTCGGCAGACGGTCGGCGAGGAGAGCGAGGCCAGCCCGGCCCTGATCACGCTGGTCACCGAGCGATCGGGCGGCAACCCGTTCTACATCGAGGAGCTGGTGAGCTTCGTGGCCGGCCAGGGGATCGACCTGACCGACGAGCGCGCCGTCCGCAACGTGGAACTGCCGGAAAGCCTCCACAGCCTGATCCTCAGCCGAATCGACACGGTCGGCGAGGAGCCCCGTCGAACGCTGAAGGTGGCGAGCGTCGTCGGACGCGTGTTCGAAGCGCCGGTCCTGCCGGGCGCGTATCCCGAGCTCGGCGAGCTGGAGACCGTGACCGACCACCTCGGCAGACTCCGCGAGTCCGATCTCGTGAATCTCGATCGCGAGGCGGAGCAGGCCTGGATGTTCAAGCACATGGCGACCCAGGAGGTGGCCTACGAGAGCCTCCCGTACGCCGTCCGGGCGATGCTCCATGGCAGGATCGGAGACTTCATCGAGCGCACGGCCGGCGATGCCGTCGACCTTCAGCTCGACCTGCTCGCCCACCACTACGGGCACTCGGACGATCATGCGAAGAAGGTCGACTACCTCCGGCGAGCGGCGCTCGCCGCCCAGGCGTCCTACGCGAACTCCGCGGCGATCGATTACTTCGAGCGGCTCGTGCCGCTCATCGACGGCGAGGCCAAAGCGGAGGCGCAGCTCAAGCTGGGTAAGGTCCTGGAGTTCGTCGGCGAGTGGAGTCGGGCGGAGACGATCGACAGAGAGGCGCTTGACCTCGCGGTCGAGCTCGGCGATGCAACCAAACAGGGCTGGGGAGAAACGCAGCTTGCCGAGGTGGCCCGCCGCCAGGGGCGGTTCGACGAATCGACCGAGCGGCTTACGCGCGCGGAGCGGCTGTTTGAAGAGTCCGGCGTTCTCGAGGGCCTTGGACAGGTGACGCAGCAGGCAGGGACCGTTGCAGCGCAGCGAGGCGACTACGAGACCGCGCGGGCGCGTTATCGGCAGAGTATCGAGATCCGGGAGACGCTGGACGACCGGAAAAGCCTCGGAAGCTT
>JAXDKX010000027.1:0-9211 GCA_034666905.1 Chloroflexota bacterium
GCGGTCGCGCCCCATCGAGATCGCCCGCTGCTCGGCAACATTTATGGCGGCCTGAGCGGGCCAGCCATCAAGCCGGTCGCCCTGCGGGTTGTTTACGAGGCCGTCCAGGCGGTGCGGATCCCGGTCATCGCCATCGGTGGCGTCACCGAGCTGGCCGACGTCCTCGATTTCCTCGCGGTGGGCGCTGTGGCCGTCCAGGTCGGAACGGCGATCTTCGCCGACCCGGGGCTGCCGGTCCGCCTGGTCGACGACCTTGCCGCCGAGTGCGGCCGGCGCGGACTGACCACCTATCGCGACCTCATCGGGACTGCCCTGCCCGCGAAGGCCGGCCGGCCGTCGTCGAAGGGCGTCGAGTACCGGCCCTAGCGGTCGGCCCGGCTAGACTTCGCCGGTGACCACCGTCCGACCAGCGCTAGAGGCCGCCGCGCGAATGGCCATCGCCGCCCGGACCGAGGCGCTCTTCCGCAGCTCGGGCGCGTTTCGCGAAGGCCATTTCCAGCTGAAGAGCGGCCGCCACGGGGACGCCTACGTCGAGAAGTTCCAGGTCCTGCAGGACCCCGCGTCAACCAGCGAGCTGTGCGGATTCATTGCCGGCCATGGGCGCGGGCGAGACGGCAGTCAACTCGTGGACCTCGTCGCGGGACCAACGACCGGCGGCATCATCCTCGCCTTCGAGACCGGCCGGCAGCTGGGCGTTCGCGCGATCTTCGCCGAAGAGACCCGGACCGCGGAGGGATCCATGCAGCGCGAGTTCCGGAGAGGCTTCAGGATCGATCCCGGCGAGCGGGTGCTGCTGGTCGACGACATCCTGACGACCGGTGGCTCCCTGCTGGCCATGCTGCCGGCGGTGGAAGCGATGGGTGGCGAGATCGTCGAATGCGTCGTCCTGGTGGACCGCAGCGGCGGGCGCGCCACGCTCACCTCGCCAGCCAGCGGTCGGACCTACCCGCTCCGCGCCCTGTGGCAGCTCGACCTCCCGACCTACGAGCCGGGCGCCGCGACCTGCCCGCAGTGCGCCGACGACACGCCGCTGCACACGCCGGGCAGCTCCGGGACCGGCGTTGGCCCGAGCGCCGACGCCGCGCGCTGAGCACAAACCCGTGAGCGGACGGGCACGCGCGATCGTCGTCGCTGCCGTGGTCGCGGTCGTCGTGCTCTCGGCGGCTGGCGCGGTCCTGCTTGGCGCGGCCGGCTCGAGCGGGACGAATCAGCCGTCCGATGCCCAATCCGCGGTGGGCGTGATCGTGGGCGTGGATTCAGCCGGCCTCGACAAGGTTTCCGGCTTCACGTTGCGGACGGGCGCCGGGGAATCGCTGGACTTCGATCTGCGAGCCCTCGAGAACGGTGCGCAGTTCGCGCCAGGGCACCTGGTCGAGCACCAGGCGACCGGGAATCCGGTCCGGGTCTGGTTTCGAATCGAGAACGGCGTCAGGCTCGCGATCCGGCTCGAGGATGCGACCTGAGGTTCAGGCCCCGGCCTTGATCTCGGCCAGGACGGCCTTCAGTTCTGCGTCGGAGATCGCGACCTCGTAGGAGCCCCGGACGATCCCGGCGCGGTCAACCGCGAAGATCCAGGGCTCGGTCAGCAGACCCCACTGGTTGGTCACGTCGGTGGCCTGGAGGTTGTTGCTGGCGTCGAGCACCGGCTGGAGCTGGCCGTCGACATCGTGGAGCTGGTACGGCTCGACGTTGATGAAGGTCACGTCCGGATTGGCCGCGGCGACCGGCTTGAACCGATCGAGGGTGGGCCCGCACTGGGCGCTGGTACAGAACTTGGGGGTGGCGAAGATCAGCATGAACGGCTTGTGGGCCGCGAGGGCGTCGGCGACCGAGGACGAGTAGAACGCCTGGTCGGGCTTCGTGTCGGTCGAGATCTTCGTGACGTCGCCGCCCACATCGGAAAGCGTCGGGGTCTTCGACGCGGGAGCGTGGTCACCCACTCGAACGGTCGGCGTCGAATCGCGCACGTCGAAGGTGAGGCGCACCGTCTGCGATGGCGTGCCGGGTGCCTCCGTGGTGAACTCGGCCCCCCAGGTCCCGGCCTCCGGCAGGTCGACGTCGAAGATGTACATGCCGCGGTCGTTGGCGATCGTCCAGATGAAGGCGCCCGTGGCGGTCGCGACGACCTTGGCCGGATCGCGACCCAGGTCGTAGAACGAGACCTTGACCGATCGATCCGGCGCACTCACGACCTTGTTGGCGGCGTCGAGATAGAGGGCGAGGATCCGCGCCTTGCCACACACGACGTCGTTGGAAACGAGGATGGGGATGAGCGAGGGCGTCGTCGCCGGCGGTCCCCAGGCGCTCACGTCGCCGGGTGGTGGTGCCGTCGCGCACGCCGTCGCGGCCGCCGATCCCGATGCCGCCGGCGAAGTCGGGGCGCTCGATGTCGCCGACCCGGTCGACCCTCCCGCGGTGCACGCCGTCACCAGCCAGGCGGCGACGCACAGGCCGACCAGGCGAGGGAATCGTGGCATGCGGACAGGGTAGCGCCGGCCGCCCTGGAGCGCCGGAACGTGGCCGTTGGCGACCGCGCATCAAGGCGGCCTGCACGCCTAGAATGACGGCCCGTGAACCGCTTCCAGAAGCTCGCCGCGCTGACGCTTGCGACCGCCCTCGGGCTGGTTACGATCGGGGTCATCGTGCGTGCCACCAATTCCGGGCTCGGCTGTCCGGACTGGCCGTTCTGTTACGGCCAGCTCCTGCCGCCCGCCGACGACGCGAGCGCCTGGATCGAATGGATCCACCGGACCGTTGCCGCGATCATCGGGTTCGAGATCCTCGGCCTGGCGATCCTCGCGGTCCGGGACCATCGCACGCGCCGCTCCATCCTCTGGCCGACGCTCGGCGCCGTCGCCCTCGTCGGCTTCCAGGCGTGGCTCGGCCGCGAGACCGTTCGGCTGGGGAACAGCGGCGAATCCGTCACCGCCCACCTGGCCAGCGCGATGGCCCTGGTCGGGTTGCTGGTCTTCCTCACGGTCCGGGCCGGCTACCCGGCCCACCTCCCGCGGCGCGGTGCGAGCCAGCGATTCACGTTGCTCGCCGTCTTCGCGGCGGTAGCCACCTTCGCATTGCTGCTCTTCGGCTCGCACGTCACCGCGACCGACTCGGCGCTGGTCTTTCCGGACTGGCCGTTGATGGGCGGATCGCTGGTCCCGCCCCTGACCGAGGTAACGGCGGCGCAGGTGCTGCATCGATGGGTCGCGGCCATCGTCGGGTTGATCGTCGTCGCCGTGGCGGTCGCGGCGTGGCGAACGCAACACGAACACCGGACCCTGGTTCGGCTCGCCCTCGGCGCCACGATCCTCTTCGCGATCCAGATCGTGATCGGCGGGGCGCAGGTGCTGACCCGGCTGGCCGAGTGGACCCAGACCCTGCACCTCGCGCTCGGGGCGGTCATCTGGGCCAGCCTCGCCGGATTGACGGTGACCAGCTACTACATGGCGCGCTTCGCGGAGGGTGTCTCGGCCGCTGCCGAACCGGAAGCCGCCGCCCATGCGCACACCACGGGCGACACGATCCGGGCCTATGTCGCCCTGACCAAGCCCAGGATCATCGAGCTCCTGCTTGTCACCACTGTCCCGGCGATGGTCCTTGCCACGCGCGACCTGCCGGGCGCCGCGAGTGGCATCGACTGGGCCGACTGGGGCGCCCTGGTCTTCTGGACGATGCTCAGCGGCACCCTGGCTGCCGGCAGCGCCAATGCGATCAACTGCTACCTCGATCGGGATATCGACCTGCTCATGACCCGGACCCGGCGCCGGCCCCTGCCGGCCAACCAGGTCGAGCCGGAGCGCGCGCTCCTCTTCGGGATCGTCCTGGGGGTCATCTCGATCGCGCTCATGGCCTGGTTCGTGAACCTGGTGGCGGCATTCCTGACGCTGCTGGCCATCGGATTCTACGTCGTCGTATACACGCTCCTGCTCAAGCGGACGACGACCCAGAACATCGTGATCGGTGGGGCCGCCGGTGCCCTGCCGCCGGTCATCGGCTGGGCCGCCGTGACCGGGAATGTCGGTCTCCCGGCGGTGCTCCTGTTCGCCCTGGTGTTCTACTGGACGCCGCCCCACTTCTGGGCGCTGTCGCTGCGGATCCGCAAGGACTACGCGGCGGCCGGGGTGCCGATGCTTCCGGTAGTCAAGGGAATTTCCGAGACGACCCGGCAGATCGGCCTCTACACGGTCCTGATGGTCGCGATCTCCCTGGTCCTCTGGGCGGTCGCCCGAATGGGTGCGATCTACCTGGTGGCGGCGATCAGCCTCGGCGCGATCTTCCTCTGGCAGGCCTATGGCCTGTGGCGCCGCGGTGCGTCGGAGGAAGCGTCGACGGCCGGGGCCATCCGCCTCTACAAGTACTCGATCAGCTACCTGAGCCTGCTCTTCCTGGCGGTCGCCATCGACGCCCTGGTGATCATTCCCGTCTGACCCGAGCAGGCACGCGGCGCCACTGTCACCATGGCGGGAATGGAGATCCACTTCCTCGGCGGCGCGACGACCGTCACGGGCTCCCAGTACCTCCTCGTGACCGAGCGAGCCCGCGTGCTGATCGACTGCGGCATGTTCCAAGGGAGCCCGAACGAGGCGATCCGCAATCGAATCCCGTTCGCGTACGACCCCGCGACGCTCGACGCCGTCCTCCTCACCCACGCCCATCTCGACCACTGCGGCATGCTCCCGTTCCTGGTCAAGGAGGGCTACCGCGGGCCGATCCATGCGACGGCCGGCACGATCGAGCTTGCCGCGCTGGTCCTGCTCGATTCGGGCAAGCTCCAGGAGGAGTTCGCCAAGCGCGAGGTCCGCTGGGAGAAGCGCCATCCCGACCGGGTGGCGGCCGACGATCGCAAGGAAGAAGACGCCTACCAGGCGGCGCTCGACCTGGCCGCAGCCGGCGACCAGCTGACGAAGCCCGCCGCGCCGCTCCCATCGAGCTGGCCGCGCGATCCGGAAGCAGAGCTGCGGGCACAGCCGCCACAGCTCGCGATCGATCTCGATCAGCCCATCTACACGGCGCGGGACGCCGAGCAGTCGCTCGCCCAGTTCCGGGCGGTCGGCTACGGCATGGAGGTCGAGGTCGCGCCGGGCATCAAGGCGACGTTCGTGGACGCCGGCCACATCCTCGGCTCGGCCATCATCAGCCTGCGGGTCACCGACCACGATGGCGGTGAGGAGCGGGTCATCGTCTGCTCCGGCGATCTCGGCCGCCCGGGAACGCCGATCCTGCGCGACCCGACCCCGATCGGCGACGCCGACTACGTCCTGGTGGAATCGACCTATGGCGGCCGCGAGCACGAACCTGAAGGCGAGGCGATCCGGATCCTCGCCGAGACGATCCGGATGGTCGCCGATGCCGGTGGCGTCCTCCTCGTCCCGTCATTCGCGATCGGACGCACGCAGGAGGTCGTCTGGGAACTCGATCGGCTGATCGAACGCGGCGAGATCCCGCTGTTGCCGCTCTACCTGGACTCGCCGATGGCCTCGAAGGCTTCCGACATCTACCGCCACCACCCCGAGAACTACGACGAGGAGACGGCCAGGCTGCTGCGGGACGGCGAAAGCCCTCTCGACTATCCCAACCAGACGATCACCAACGACGTGAAGGCGTCGCAGGCCATCGAGCGGGCGCCGCGGCCGTACATGATCGTCGCCTCCAACGGGATGCTCACGGGCGGCCGCGTCGTCGGCCACCTCCGCGCCCTGATCGACGACCCGAAGGCCACGATCCTGTTCGTCGGCTACCAGGGTGAGGGAACCCTCGGCGCACACCTGCAGGCCGGCGTCAAGGAAGTCAAGCTCGACGGGCAGGTCCGCCAGGTTCGCTGCCAGACGCGCTCGATCAGCGGCTTTTCTGCGCACGCCGACGAGGGTGAGCTGCTCGACTGGCTCGGGCACTTCGCGGCCGGCAAGCGACCCGGCGATCACGGCTATCCTCGCCGGGTCTTCCTGGTCCACGGCGACCCGGAGGCCCAGATCGCGCTGGAGCCAAAGGTGCGGGCGCTAGGCTTCGCGACGCACGTTCCGCACTGGCACGAGCACGTCACCCTGGACTGATCCGGCGATGCCATGCCATCGAGGAAGGTGCTCGCAGGCACCACGATTTCGGCGCTTCCGACTTGCGCCTGTCCCATGACTTTGGTACGGTTCGCCGTGGCCTCATTTCGGGGGATTCGGCCTGATAGCCCGGCGGCGGAGCAATCCGTCGTCGGGCTTCATGCTTTCCTGCCTTCCTTTGCGTGCGTCGGGCGAAATCCCATGCCACGCAACGCGGTGGCGCGTCAGGCGCAACGTCGGGGGCATTGGGAATCCCATGCTTGACGATCGACCGATGGTGGATGTCGAGGGGCGTGGATGCGTCCCAGCCTGAACATCATGAGCGAGGAGCTCACCGCCCGGATCGTCGACGAGGCCAAGCGCGTCCTGGCCGAGGTCGGCATGGAGATCCGTGGGCGGGAGATGCGCCAGCGCCTGCTCGACCATGGCCTCCCGCTCGACGGAAGCGGCGAGCGCGTCCTCTTTCCTCGTGACGTCGTGGAACGGGCGATCGCCGACGCGCCGAGCTCGTTCATCCTCTACGACCGAGCCGGCGAAGCCCATGCCGACCTCGGCGGCGACCGGGTCCACTTCGTGCCGGGATCGTCGGGCCTGAAGGTGCTCGATCACCGGACCGGCGAGACGCGCCTGGCGAACTCGACGGACTTCGTCGAATACGTGCGGGTCGCCGACGGCCTGCCCAACATCCCGTACCTGGCCACCGCCTTCTCGACCAACGATGACATCGAGGCCCAGGTCTCGGACGCGAGGCGGCTCTACATGACGCGGACCAACTCGAACAAGCCGGTCGTCTCCGGGGCGTTCACGGAGCACGGCGTCCCGCGAATGGTCGAGATGATGCAGCTCTTCCGGCGCGATCGAGCCGACCTGATCGCCCGGCCCATGTCGATCTTCACGATCACCGCGACCGGCAACTTCCGCTACAGCGAGGACTCCTGCCAGAACATGATCGACTGCGTCGAGGCGGGCGTCGCGGTCGAGATCGTGCCGGTCACGCTGATGGGCCTGATCGCGCCGGTCACCGTGGTCGGAGCCACGGTCTTCCACACCGCCGACGTCCTGGCGGGAATCACGATGGCCCAGGTCATCCGGCCCGGCGCGCCGGTCCTGTTCGGCGGAGCGCCGGCGACCTTCCACATGAAGATCGCGAGCTCGCCCATGTCGGCGATCGAGGCCCTCCAGCTCGATGCGGCCTACGTCGCCGTCGCCAAGTCCCTCGGACTTCCGACCCAGTCGTACATGGCGCTCTCGGACGCGCCGATCCTCGATGCCCAGGCTGGCGCGGAGACCTTCGGCAGCGCCCTGATCGCCGCGCTGGCCGGGGTCAACTCCGTGTCCGGTCCCGGGATGCTCGACTTCCTGCTGGTGTTCAGCCTGCCGAAGCTCGTGTTCGATGACGAGATGTGCGGCCAGGCGCTTCGCTTCGTCCGCGAGGTACAGCCCCTCGACGACCTTCCGGTCAACGAGCTGATCGACCAGTTGATGGCGGACCAGCACCTGATCATGGCCGAGCACACGACCCGCCACTGGCCGGCCGAGCTCTACCTGCCGAGCGCGATCGTCGATCGCGATAATCGCGAGGCCTGGATGCGCCAGGGTTCCAAGGACACCTACCAGCGGGCCGTGGACGAGGTCGAGCGCCGGCTGGCGGCCTACCATCAGCTCGAGACGGATCCGCGAATCGACGAGGAGCTCCGCCGGATCATCCGGGCCGGCCTCGTCGACCAGGAGCATCTTCCCGAGATCCCGGTGGCGCCCGAGCCGGTCGTCGCCAGCGGTCCCGGGACGGCCGGCCGCCGGCACAACCGCCGCCGAGAGGCGGCCCTCCATCCAGCGATCACGGACGACGAATCCCCATGACCGACCTGGAGGGCCGGCCGGTCTGGCGCTCGTAGCAGTACGAGCACGCGCGCCCGGCGCCGGTCAGGCGAGTGGGCACCGCCCGATCGCCGTCCTCAGCCGGCCTTGCGGGGTGGCCTCGTCCGGGCCGCGATCCTGGCCAGCGCGCCGGACCAGTCCGCGTCGAAGGGCCGTCCCGGCTCGTCCAGGTCCACGAGCAACGGGGCATGGTCCGACGGGATCGGCGGCCCCTTCCGCGCCTGCCGATCGATCTCGGCGTCGACTACGCGGGCGGCCATCGACGGGGACAGCAGCAGGTGATCGATCCGCATCCCGAAGTTCTTGTGGAACATGCCCGCGCGGTAGTCCCACCACGTGAAGCGGCCAGTCTCGGGGCGCCGGATTCGATAGCCATCGGTCAGGCCCAGGTCGAGGAGCGCCCGGAATGCGGCGCGTTCCGGCTCGGAGACGTGCGTGCCACCGTGCACGGCAGCGGCATCCCAGACGTCGTCGTCGGTCGGGGCGATGTTGAAGTCCCCGCCGATGACCAGGTCGCCACCGGCCGCGCCAGTGTCGACGATCCATCGTCCGAGCCGCTCGAACCAGGCGAGCTTGCCGGCATAGAACGGCGAGCCGACGATTCGGCCATTCGGCCCGTAGATGCTGACGACCCGGATCCCATCGACGGTCGCGGCGAGCATTCGCGCTTCGTCGAACGGGTTGAAGTCGTCCTCGCTTGCCACGGCGGCCCCAGCGCCTCCGGGACCCGAGTCGCGCACCGGCCCGTCGCCGAAGTTGGTCACCACGTCCGAGATAGCGAGCCCGTCGCGGGCGGCAATCGCCACGCCGTTCCAGCGCCCTTCGCCGTGGTGGACGAGCTGGTAGCCGGCCATCGCGAAGGCCATGACCGGCGCGTCGGCGTCGGTCAGCTTCGTCTCCTGGATGAGCAGGATGTCGGGCGCGGCACGGGTCAGCCAATTCTCGACCGCTCCCTGGCGCGCCTTGAGGGAGTTGACGTTCCACGTCGCGATCCGCATGGCGACGCCTAGTAGCGCCGGCCGCGCTGTCGGTCGAGGTCGAAGGTCGCCGTATCGGCGACCGCCATGACGGCCATCGTGCCGGCCTGGACCGGGTCCGACACGACGAGATCGACGTGATCCGTGATCGACCCGACCATGTTGAGCGCGATGATCGGGATCCCGACCGCGCGCAGCTCGTCGGCCGCCACGCTGATGTCGCCACCCATGATCGAGCCGGCCAGCACGAGCAGGCGGGCCCTGGGCAGGTCCGCAACGGCCCGGACGGCGGCGGCGATGTGCTCCTCG